>NZ_CP033932.1:1775000-2075000 GCF_003815975.1 Chryseobacterium bernardetii | reverse complement strand
ATCTTTAGGCGTAAGTTTCTTCAGAAAAGGAATGATTTCCTTGATTTTATAGTTTAAGTATATTGTTTTAAACTCTTCGTCAATTAGCATAATTTCACTCTTGCCGGCTAAAATAAAAAAAAATGCCCGACAGGCAGTTAATTATCCCTAAAAAGTGAATTTTTTTAACAAATTTTAAGTTAATAAAACGGTTTCTAATGCTATTTCAGTCCATATTTAAGTTCTCTTTGTTAAGATAATATGAAATAAAATATCAGAAGAGTTCATTTATAATTGGAATTTCTTTAACGTAGATTTTGTAAAATCAGAAACCGGGAAGTGGATACTATTAACCTTCTATACTTCAAAAATAATTAAAAAAATACTGTACTACAAACCATTATTGCTTAAAAGTTCTTTCTACTTCTGTCAACCCCATTTTCGCAAGGTGTCTGTAAACAGTTGCCAGGGTAAGGTTTCGTTTCTCAGCAATTTCAAAAGGGGGCATTCCTTCATCAAACATCTCAAATGTGATCATGTGGGTTGGCTTTTTAACAATTGTTGTGGAAGTATCCATTTCAATTTCTTTATCAAATAAAGGTACATCCAACAGGTAACAGGTTTTAAGCTTCTCAATATATTCTTCCAGATCATGCAGAAGCATTTTTGTTTCTTCATTAAAAGTTTTCAAACCTTTGGTCCCTATGGTTTCTGAATAAAGCTTTTTTAAAGGTAATAAGATCTTTTCTGCAACATTTTTATAGAAAAAGTTTACGGCACCACGGCATTTTTCTTCTAGTTCACTCCATTGAATTTCTCCGGATATAAAATCTGTTAATTTCAAACGGGTGACCTTTTAAATTTTTGAGATATTCTAAACAGATATTCACTTTCTCTTTCTAAATCATCAGATAGAGTATTCGATTTCTCTGCATCTGGTATTCCTACAGTAAAGAGAATCTCTTTCCAGTTCATTACAGCTTCTTTTAACCAGTCTGCATCTACTGCCATGTGAACTTTATGCAGTGTATAATCATATTTTTCATGGTCAATGATCTGGAGTAGATTTTCGTTAGCATTGGTAGAATCCTGAAAATCTTCAATTCTGCGGTCTTTGAATATGGCATTCTGTGAAATTTCAGATTTCAGAACAATTCCATTCAGGGTACGGCAGCGGCTTAATGCCACGTACACCTGTCCACTCGCAAAAGATCTTCCGGCATCAATAATTACGCGGTCAAACGTCAATCCCTGACTTTTATGAATGGTAACGGCCCATGCCAGCCGTATGGGATATTGTTCAAAGCTGCCCAATACTTCTGTTTTAATATTTTTTTCTGAATCCAGCGTGTATCTTTTCTGCTCCCAGACTTCGGTAGTCACAATAATTTCTTTCTTACTTTCATCCAGTACGACCTTTATGATGTCTTCATCGAGATAAGAAATTTCAGCTAACTTCCCATTATAAAAGTTTTTTTCTGGTGAGGAATCATTTCTGATAAACATAATCTGGGCACCTACTTTAAGTTCCAGTGTTTCCTCCATCGGATATTGAGTTTCTTTAAATTCACCAATCACTGAGGCTTTATAAAACAGAGACTCTCCCTCCAGCTCAGACAGCTTTTTCTGATTGATATGATCTGCGATGCGGTTATGGGAACATAAATGAATGTAGGTTTCATTTTCAGGTTCAAAATCAGGATTGTATCTGGCATTCAGCTTTTCAAAATCCAAATTATGGAAATCTGCATTACGGACAGCATTAAGTATTTCCAAAAATTCTTCATCCTGCTGGCGGTATACTGTCGTTAATTCTACTGTAATTAATCTTACATTCTGTAATGCTTTGGCTGAAAAGAAAAACGGAGTTTCATAGAATTTTGATAAAATCCTTTCTGAATCATCTCTTACCACGGGTGGCAATTGATATAAGTCACCAATTAACAATAACTGTACTCCTCCAAACGGCAACTGGTTCCGCCTCACTCTTCTTAATGAATGATCTATCATATCTAATAAATCAGCTCTCAGCATGGATCCTTCATCAATGATAATCAATTCTATCTCCCGAAAAAGATCAAGTTTTTCTTTTCTGTATTTAAAGTGAGGAAACAGCTCATTGATATTCATTGCAAGGTTAGGATCAACGGGTTCTGTAGTAGGAACAAATGTACGCGAAGGGATGGCAAACAGCGAATGTATAGTTACTCCACCAGCATTAATCGCTGCAATCCCTGTGGGAGCAACAATGATATGCTTTTTACGTGTTGTCTTTACAAAATTATTGAGAAAGGTAGTCTTTCCTGTTCCTGCTTTTCCTGTTAAGAATACACTTCTGTTGGTATGTTCCAGTAATCCGGTGAGCTCCTCCAAAGGATATAATTTTTATCAAAGGTAAATCATAAAAATATAAAAAAAAGACTGAACCTTTTGGAACAGTCTCTCAGCATCAATTATATTCTATGTACTGCAGTTTACTTATTCTGAATGCACCAATGCAAAATCTTGGCAATATTTCGGGCATCATCCACACCTCGGTGATGGGTTCCGTCTAATTTAAATCCAAGTTCGTTCAAGGCTCTTTGCATGCCTACACTCTTTCTTATTGTAGGATGAATTTCTCCGAATAAGGTTTTGACATTGATGTGGTCATCACTTAACGGATAATCCACATAAAATCTTCTGGACTGGTTCTGAAGCATATTCAGATCATAGTTTCCGTAGCTTGCCCAGGTTAATTCTTCTGAATCGTATTCTGCTCTCAGAATATCAAAGGCATCATCCAGCATAATTCCCTCACTATCCAGCATATTTTGGGTAAGAGTGGTAAGTTCCGTACAGAACGGACTCACCTTTGAATGTTGGGGTTTTATTAAGATTCCTTCATTTTTTGAGATCTTACCGGTTTTTGCATTCATAATACAAACTCCGATTTCTATAATCTCGCTTTCCTGACCTCTTGGCGGACGGTTTTCCCAACACGTGGCTTCAAGGTCTATAATAAGTATATTTTCTGTTGTTTTCATTGTTTTTTATTTAAAATTAAAGGATGGATGTGAGTTATTTTCTTAATATTCATTTCCATCCAGATTATTACTCCAAAATCTTATTGAGAATTTTGGCCGTGTTATAAGCATCGTCTGCCAATGGTGGTGTCCACCTTTCTTTTTCATAATTTCCTTTACTTCTTCGTAGGAAACCGGGACTCTCCAAATGAGATTTTTGTGAAGAGTGGAATTTTTAGGTTTTACTTTCGAAATGCTTTATAAAAAGCGGTTTCAATTTCCTGTTGGTCATTCTCAGTATATCTTCTTGAAAAATGGATTGGAACGGCTTCTTTCACTCTACATTCACTCATAATTTTCCCTGATGCAGAAGCAAAACTGTGATAATTAATCTTTGCAAATTCTTGATCCGTATCCTTATAAAAGGTTTCAATATAAACCATATCAGCCTGAGCGAAAACCGTTTTTATCTTTTCATAATTGTCTTCATCTACGGCATGATCCATAATGACTCCTAATTTATAGCCTTCATTCCGGGTTAACAAATGGAACAGTTCTGATGCTTTATACCCCATTTTTTCAATTTCAATTTCCTTGTCTGCATCATTATTTTCAAAGGCTTTTTTCAGTTCGCTGATCCATTTTCCTTTCTTAAAATCAGAAGCATTTTCATGAAAAGTCACTGAATCTTTTTCTTTAAACAGATACGCAATGGAATCTGTTTTGTGATCCAGAATAGCAAAATCAACATCTACATATTCATCTGCAAAAAGGAAATTCTGAGTGTTTACAAACTCCTGTGTCCAGTAAGGAGGACGAAGAGTATAAACATTGATTTCTTCTTTGGAAACAATCTCATGAATTTCATATTCAATTGCATTTTCTGCTATTAAATTCCATGTGTAGGATTTTAATCTGGCTTCAATTTGCTGGTGAATATTTTTAGGTCCACAGATGGTTACTTTTTCTCCGCTTCCAATCTGGTGTCTGAAAATTCCGTCAAAATTGGCAAAGTGATCAATATGGGTATGGCTGATGAATATTGCTGATACCATTTGCACTTCTTTTACCGTCAATAAACTTGCTTCCCCGCAATCACATAAATAATGTTTTGGTGAGTTGGAAACTTTTATTAATATACTGATGTCTTCGTTTAATAGACTTTTTATTTCTGCCTGTAACATTGTTTTTTTCTTTTTAAAACCACAAAAACAGTTTCTTTGTCATGCTGTAAGAATCTAAATTTATAACCGTAGAGATTCCTACGGAACGACAAACCAGTTATCTAAAGTGAGTTTTCAAATTCTCAAATGGGACAAAAAACACTTTATTTGTGGTTGGGTTTATACATAAAAAAGTTCCGGTAAAAATTTACCGAAACTATACTTTAAGAGTCATCAACTCTTCTTTTACACAATCTATGACTGCAGAATTCAACTTTTTATTGATCTTCTTCTGTTCATCTTTTTCTATTGCAGTGAAAGCTGACGGAAAATCTTTTTCAAAATCTTCCAAAATATCCTGCGCAAAAAGGCCTACGACTTTGCCCAACATTCTGGGTTCAAATTCACCTATTTTGCTCATCACATTATTCAATCTGTTGGCTGTTATATATGCTTGAATTTCTTCCCAGATATTTTGAGCCTTTTCACCAAAACGAACTGTTTTTTGAACTGTCTTCTCTTGTTTTCTAACTACTTTAGACCTTTCGATCCATTTTTCATTTTTGTTTTTAAGAATGACTCTGGCTCCGTTTCCGAAATACCTGGTTTTTAAGGTCTTGATAATGGTTCCTTCACACATATTGTTCATTTCCGGCAACCCTAACCACGCTGGGATTTTAGAATTGAAAACATTCGGGAATCTCAAAGCTTCTTCTAAAGTACCTTCAAATAAGGTTTTAGCATAGAAAAATCCTGTCTCCTCAAAAATTGAGTTGATGATATCCGTATCCAAATAAGTAACCCCATTCAACTTAATATCAAATGCATAAAAATCATTGTAAGGGGCATATTCAATACCTGCCTGCACTCTTACCGCTCCTTTTACGGGCTCTACTTCTTTATGTTTGTAACCGCCGCCGAACAATTCACCATAGATTACTACTGTTTCAACATCCGGGTATATTGTTTTCACTTTTTGAAACAAATTAATTACATTTTTTCTGTATTGTTCCAAAATCTGATGTGCATTGTAAAATTTTTCATCTTTCTCAATGAAAGCTGTTCTTTTGGCAATCTTAATTTCCTTTCCGTCGGTAAAGAAAGAGAAATTGGCACCATGAACTTTCTCCTGTACGATGAAAACCTCATCCCCAAAACCCTGCAGCCTGATCTGATCGATCACGCGGGTTTGGTAAGCATTTTCTATTGAATTATATGTTTTGAAAATCATTTTTTTTGGTTTTTAATCATTTCTGATTGGTTGCTTTCCATTTGGGTGATATGTCTTTTCGCATGAAGTGAGAGAAAATAAATGTACTCATATACATTAATTTTACCCAGATCATTTACTGTCATGGTTGTTTTATAGAGTAAACCTTCGCCATTTTTCATCAATTCCAAATAGTTCAGACATTGATGATATTGTTGAGCAATTATCTCTCTGATTTCTTTTAGATCCTGCTGTCCTTTTGGCTCCATATGCTCCGGTCTTATCCATTCGAAAGCACCATATTCACCTACTTTTTCAAAGTTTTCTTTATTGAAATTATAATTTTTAATTTCAGATTCGAGGTTAAGTTCTAAAGAGTTCCGCATTGCTTTTTTTGCCCCCTTTTCAATGAGAATCAGTAAATAGAAATTCGTAAGATAGATGTGCTCTAAAATCTGCTGAACCGTCCAGCCTCCTTTTGATGGCTGATAGTTCAGAATTGTACTGTTTTTTTCAAACCATTTGTCTACTTCATTAAAGCTGAAGTTAAGATGATTTTTAATATCCTGAATGAATCTGAAAATGTCCATTATAATTTTTTAAAGTTTTTTAAAAGTCTTTCAATATTCTCCTTTCCTACAGGATTCATAGAGTGGCAATAGAAGTTCGGTATGTCTAAATAATGATCCATACAGTATTCTACCAGCCATTTTGCACAATCATATCCTGTTTTTTCAACAAATTCTTTCGTATCCTGGTTCAGATAGTGCTCATCGGCAAGGTCATGATCAAAAGAAATCATTTCCGGAAGTCCTTTTTCCAGGATTCTATTGACAAATTGATCGTAATTCCGAACAATATGCCAGTCTCTTCTGAGGAATATGTCCTGTTTGGTATAATGATAAGCTTCAATAGGATATCTTATATCATCCAGAAACAATAGTCTTTTGGTCATTTCCATGGTTATTGGTTTAATTTTTTATCTTTTGGAGGCAAAGGAAGTTCATATTATAATTATAAAACTTCTAGCTTCCTTACACCATCATATCGGCACAATTGGAACTTGCGAAGGCAAAAGGTTTTGCTTTAAATACATATCCCATCCCCAGAATATATCCCATGGCATCTTTTAATGCTACATTGGATTTAAA
Source organism: Chryseobacterium bernardetii (assembly GCF_003815975.1). Taxonomy (NCBI): domain Bacteria; kingdom Pseudomonadati; phylum Bacteroidota; class Flavobacteriia; order Flavobacteriales; family Weeksellaceae; genus Chryseobacterium; species Chryseobacterium bernardetii. Next base: position 2,068,492 of record NZ_CP033932.1, on the reverse strand, counting down.
ATCCGGATCGGTATTAATATCTGCGTGTACCTCCATTTCTACTCCATAAGTGTCCAATACAGCACAAATCGCATAAGCAATCTCAACGGATTTGTTGACTTCGTTCAGCATTCGCTCTTTAATACTGATGGTCTGTATTTCTCTTTCTTTTCTGATAAAGGTAAACGCTCCTTTTCCCTCACGAATAAATACTACTGCCGTAGCATAATTAATAGCATCTCCATATACGTGAGAGTCTGATCCCACACATACTTTCAGACGGTGTCCGTTTGCCTGTTCGCGAATAATGGCTTTTTCTACCAGCTGTGTGATAGAATCCTGGAAAATTTTTCCATTCATATTCTGCCATGTTTGTTGTTGCGTTTCCATTTTTTCTACATATTTTAATTGATAAATGATTATTGACTATTCATTTTCTGCACTCCGACCCGGGCTCAAACCAGTACATCAGTTTTGGAGACTGGGATACTGCCATTACAATATCAGAGTAAATGCTGTTAATTCATCAGGACTCGAACCTGAACTCCAAGAATCAAAATCTTGTGTGCTGCCCATTACACTATGAATCAGATTTAAATGAATGAGTAATAAGTAATTGGTAATGAGTAATGATTAAAACTGTTTTTCTATTATTCATTACTTATTGCTTATCATTCATTTATTGTGGAAGTAGTAGGATTCGAACCTACTCAGCAATAAAGCAACAGATTTACAGTCTGCCCCGACTCTCCAACTCCGGCGTACTTCCCTGTTTATGAGTAATGAGTACTAATAAAATGACTCTTCTATCATTGATTACTTATTGCTCATTATTCATGATAAAAGAAGAAGCTTGTCTTTAAAATTTGCTTAACAAAAAGAACTTCTACGCTTGACAAGCCTTTCTTCAGAAAATTATATTGAGCATTTTATATTTTCTTTTTTCTTTGACCAACTGACCAGGAATCGAACCTAAACAACAAGAGTACATTTCCTGCATGCTGCCATTACATTATCAGCGGTTTTGTGAAAGCAGCAGGATTCGAACCTACTCAGCAATGAAGCAACAGATTTTAACTCTGTCTTTTTCATTTTTTTAAGGAATCGTTCAATTCGTTCCTCATATCAGTCTGCCCCGACTCTCCAACTTCGGCGTACTTCCAAATATTAATGATGAATGATAAGAGATAAACAATCTCTGCTCCATCCTTAGTTCCTCTTTTAAAAAGAAAAAGCCTGTCTGTATTTGTGTTTTTGGCTTAAAGATCTTCTGCTCCTGACAGACGTTTTCTTTTCTTAATAAAGGATATTTTTAGCTATAATTGATGAATGATACCCTACATTTCAATTTCAAGCTTTATTTTGAGATGGCTATGGGATTCAAACCCACTCAGCTTACGCAACGGTTTTGCAGACCGCCCCGACTCTTCCACTTCGGCGAACCATCAGATTTAAATATGAGTAATAAGCAATGGATATTGAGTAATTTTTTTACTGCCTATTATTCAAAAAAAAACAAAGTCTGTCCCAATTTTTTGTTTGAACTTCTGCGCTAGACAGACTTTATTTTTACCTAAAATTTATTAATCATATTTGCATTAAATTCTAACTGCTGTATTGAGAAAGAAAAAGTCTGTCTGTATTTTTCGTGTTTTGGCGTAAAGATCTTCTGCTCTCGACAAACTTTTACTTTTCTCCTGAAACAATTAACATTTAGTTACTGCGATTCCGGAAAGATTCGAACTTTCAACTTCTGGTTTAACAGACCAGCGCTCTACCATTGAGCTACAAAATCGTTTGTACGGGAAGAGGGATTCGAACCCTCAGCGCCTTGATCCTAAATCAAGTGTGTCTACCGTTCCACCATTCCCGCGGCCTCTTTTAATAAGTAATGAGTAATTAGTGATGAATAATGATGATGAAAACTACTTTTTCAATCTATAATTACTGATTACTCATTGCTTATCATCCTGTCTGGAAAGCAAGATTCGAACTTGCGACCTCCCGCGTCCAAGACGGGTAAACAACCACCGTTATCTTTCCAGCTTTGCAGATTCACTTCAACATCTTTTTCCGGGAGACAGCCGGAGCAGAAATGTTCCATGAATCTTTGCGGTCTATGCGAGAATCGAACTCGCAGTACCCAAGAGACAGTCGGGCAGGTTACCGTTACCTCAATAGACCTTTTTTTGACCTCAACAGGATTCGAACCTGTAACACTGGGTTTAGAAAACCCATGCTCTATCCGGTTGAGCTACGGAACCGTTTTAGTAATCCCAGAAAGATTTGAACTTTCAACCCCCGGTTTAAAAGACCGGTGCTCTAACCATTTGAGCTATGAGATTTTATGTTTGGGGTATCTCCGGGGATCGAACCCTGTTCTCCGGTTCCACAGACCGGCGCTTTACCAAATAAGCTAAAGAAACCATAAAACAAGCGCCTCTTTTTGGGAGGCGCTTGTTTATATTCTGACGTGATAGATCATTAGCTGACCCACGTATATAAGCACCTTTTATTCACAATTTCACGATCATAAGCACACACAGTACCTGCCGGCTCCTGTCCGAATAGTTCTGAATACTGATTAAGTATGTTATGCAATTGTTTCATTTTATTTTTGTTTTGTTTTTAAATTATTTTTTGTTGAATCCTGAAAACTGTTGCTTTCAATTTTCGGTTGCAAAGTAAATATGAATTTTTGGAACCTGCAAATAAATTTTTAAATCAAACTACTGAAAATCAGATAATTACACCTTAAGTTAAAAATAAGAGATTTCCGTCCGCAATATTTTGCAGATATCTTAATTACCTAAATGACTGTCTCTCATTGGTTTGTCTATCACTCTATTTTATTGTATTAAAGTTGCATTGTTGATTAAAAATTTTTCATGTTTATGGTTATTTTTTTTCATTCTAAATAATTTCTGACCTAAAAAACAAAAAACGCCTCGATTTTTCGAGACGTTTCTGCAATATTTTGATTAATTTTTTACGGGTTTACTGTAAATAATTTCCAAAGTCAGCACATTTCGCCTCATTCCATATCACCTCATCATATGCAAATAATCCCAATATTGATGGGCTTTTGCATAGTTCTGCATTGATATGTGCTCTTTGTATTGTCATAATTTTCTGGCGCAAAGATATAAAAAATTGTTTTTCTACAGGGGAAAAAAGCCTTGAAGCAGGAAGTAATTGAAGAAACCGTATCTAAAATTCCACTACTAAAAGGTCAATATTCATTCTCCTCTTCCAACATCATTTAATGTTTAAACATTTTATTTCTTCCTGTTTTAAACCTTGAAATATCTTTAAGGATCACTTCATCGTCAGGATTAAAATGTTTCAGCTCGTTAACAATTTCTGAACGGCTTTCTACTTTTTCAGCTATGATCCTGTATGCAATTTCTTTGGTGGCAGACTGTAACTGAGGATCTTTTTTAAACTCAAGCTTCATAGCTTCCAAATAGATGATTTTTTTATGAGCCGGAGTTTTTTCATACATTCTCTGTATTTCTGATTCCAGTTTTTTAACATCAAAAATATTGGCAAAGTAGTTATTCAGACAGTTGAAAGTATCTTTATCTTCTTCCCAGCCTTTTAATAGTACTTTTTGGGCTTCTTCCGGCTTTTCCATTTTCTTCCGGTATACTAAAGAAGCTTTTACCATCTGATTATTGGAGGTATAATCATCCGCAACCATCTGGTAATAGATATGGGCATTTTTCACGTCATTGATTTCCCTGTAAAGATCACCCACTTTTTCTTTCTGCTCCATTTCTTTGTAAAGATCAATAGCTTTTTTGTACTGTTTAGCTTTTTCATAGCAATGGGCAGCATCTGATTTACTTTTTAGCTTTTTAAGATATACTGCTGCTGCTTCATTATAAAATTCACCATCTTCCAGTGTTTTTGCTCCTCTATAATAATCCTGCAACAGGTTCATATAAACTTTTGCTGCTTTTTTGTAATCTTTTTCTTCAATATATTTTTGGGCAAGATCTTCGTATTTGCTCCTGATCCTGTCAAACAGGGAGTTTTCCAGATAGAAATTTCCTCCGGCTGCTCGTCCTCTTCTGGAATTCTGCTTATTTTGTTCTTTATCTTTCAAGGAAGCAATTACCATCAGGATAATAAATGCTACAATCAGAAAAATGGCTAAAGTTCCGATGACGCTCCAAAAACTCTCATGAAACAGCTGGGCCACGATTCCGATGACTTTAAACATGGCCAGCAATACAAAGGCAGCCATAAACTTGTCTATAAATTTCTGTTTATTCATCATCATCGGATTTTAAAATGGTTTTGTCTTCTCTGAACAAACGGTAAAGTAATAACATGACTCCAACAGCCAGTACCCAAACGAACCAGTTATAGCCAAACATTTTAACTAATGGATAAAACAGATAGACCAGCATCACAACCAGAATAGCAATCAAAAGCAATTTCACCCAAGCCGGAACATTATCTCCGCCCAGATTTAATGATTTATTTTTAAAAAGGAAGGAATATAATCCAACTCCTGCAATCATCAGAATAACCATGTATACAATATCGGAAACAGGGGGCTCTTTTTTTAATGAGCCATTACCAGATTCCACTCCTTTTATTTTTGAATCTTTAATGGCTGAAGGAGAAGCCATATCTGCCATATCAATGGTTCCATAGAGTTTTCCCAAAGAATCCTGCATCAGAACCTGTTTTCTCTTTAAAAGATACTTAACAACATCTCCATTTACCGGTTTTCCTTTGGTATATTGTTTTAAGGAATCTGAAATTTTACGTTTCAGCACTTCACTTCTTTCCTGAATATGCCTGGTTATCCTTTTGGTATAAATTATTTTAAGGGAATCTCTGCTTTTCTGCTCTTTATTGCTGAGCTTTTGAATATCATGGCCAATTTCCCCTACATTCCTTCCGCCTTTCTTTTTATATTCTTCTTTTTCTTTTTCCGTTTTGCTTTCCTGCAGCCCGGCATTCAAAAGTTCATTAGACAGGCTTTTTCTTTCACCAAAATACATGGAGTCTATCTTTTGGTCAATTTCAGAAACCCCGGAGTGAAAAGCAATCATATCTGAAGGAGTTTTTACGGCATCTGCTACAATCTTTCCTGAAGAAACAGTATTTTCTTCCTGAAGAATTCTATCATCAGCTGGTAAGACTATTTTTAAAACAATTGCAATAACAATAACAGCCCAAAATATTCTACGGAAATTCCGGGAACCCGCCGTTTCTTGTTTTCCACCAGATCCACCGCCGAATAATTGTTCCAGCCATGTAAATTTCCCAAATCCATTTCCTCTGGAAGTCCCCATAATATCCAAAGGCACACCTAATTCAATAGCTCTTTCAGGATATTTTTCTATGTATTTTAAATATTTTTCAATTTCTTTTTTGTTTCCCGCCATTACTTTTTTCAGGTCAAATGGCAGGCTGTTCATCCATTCTTCTTCGGTTTGAGGTTTCTGTAATGCTTCGAGCATTTTTTCCTCATCCATTTCAACCGTATAACTTTTTATGGTTTGGGGGATTTTAACACCGTTCGATGGTTTTTTGATAGTTTCTTCTATTTTTCCTAGCTCCTGGATCAGCTCCAGCCAATCAATCTGTTCTGATAATTTCACCAGTCCGAATTCAGGATGCATGATGAGAAAATCTGAATCTACCGTGTCCCAATCTTCAGGGTTAACTTTTGGATAAAACGCTGTATTTTCCGGAATAAATAATCTGTTGTCTACACATTGAAAATAAGCATTTCTTCCTATTTCCTGTGGAGCATGATCGCTGAATATAAGAAAGCAGCCGTACAGTATATTGGGACTGTCAGCCGGAACAGCATAGGACTTTACCATATCCAGATTTATTCTCAGTGTTTCCATTTCCTGAAGCCATATCACAGGTGAAGAACCTTTTATTAAAAGTCCTTTTTTAGGATAGCTGTTTTTCGGGAAAGGTTTTATTCTAAGCTCCATAATCCAAAATCTGACTTATAAACGGCGTTAAGTATTGGTTATACATTTCTTCCATGGTTCTTATTTTCAATAAGGTCTGTTCCGGAAGATAATATTCCGATCCTCCGAATTCTGTATGGGTAGCCAGGGCAAGAAATCCGTATGTTGTAGTGGGCATATAAAATTCTTCTATGCCTTTATTACTGCTTCTGAATGTCAGCATTCCGCGGGAATCTGTGATGATTTCACTCCCATCCGGGAAGGTATATTTATTTTTGTTCTGCTCTGCAAAAATTTTGATCTCGAATCTGTTTTTATAAAGGCTCATGGTGTTCTCATAAACACTATTTATTTCACATCCTGAAAAAACCAGATTGTCTTTAGCGTTAATACCTATTTTATTAAAATTACCTATAATTTTTAATCCACTTCGGTTTAGCTTGGCTACTTCCGTATTCACTTTTGTGGTATTTTTATCTATATCATCATATTTATTATCAAGAGGTTCTACAGAGGTATTTCCTTCAATATTGATCTTATAAAGTAAAGGATTGTCAAACTGATGAAGATAAAAGCTTTTTCCAAAATAGATTAACGCATAGTTTTCCGGAATATTCAGCCCGGTGACATTCATCTCAGAATATTCTCTTGTATTCAGATTAAGCTTCGATACTAATTTTTTAGCAGGCTGATATTGACAGAGAATAAAATGCTGCTGTTTATTTTTGGCGAGTGCAAACTGTCCGGCTGGCTTTACGGAAATATTCTGAATCATTACTTCGCAGCCATGAAAAGTCTTATAATAATCATAGGAATGCCTGTCATAATAATTATCAGAAAGATAAGTTTTCAACAATTGTTTTTTTGAACTCAGGATAAAAAATTCACCCTCGTATAAAAACCTGGCCATCTGGTTAACAGGGACAGGAAACAGGATTGGGTAGTTCAATGGAAGATCAGTTTTCTTTCCATTCAGATTGATTTCTGCTCTTTTCTGCTGTGGCGGATTGGCCCATAATTCCTGAAGAGGAAGTTTTATTTTCTGTATATGCTTTCTTGCTCCTTTATGATGTTTATAAAAATTAATTTCCCCATCTGAAAGGGTGGTTACCAAAAACTTAAGTCTGTCTCTGTTTTGATGAACGACCTTTTGGATTTTTTCGTCTTCAAGGTTTTCCTGATGAGTTATAAAAAAGACTTCCATATCTTTTTGTGGATACTCTTCATTAAAAAATTTTTCCAATGCATCGGAAACTTCCAGCACCGGACTCACTTGATTAAGGTTTTCAATTACATTTTCCACCTGATCCAGGGAAATAGGAATTGCAGCCTGCCCCAATGCCATCACTTTACATTCCGAATGGGCCTTTGGATGCTTAATTATGGCAATCGCAGATGCAAAAGCCAGTACTTTTGGTGTTCCCCAGTTTCTTAAGGAAGTGTCAATCAGGATGATTCTTTCAAAGATATTTTCTTCAGGGGGTATTTCTCTCTGGATGTATAAGGCTTCATTATTGGCTACACGGTTTATGAATACCTCATCTTCATTGGCAAATTCTGACAGAAGCATTCTGTGAAAATCTCCCTTATTGGTCATATCAGAAATTCCACCAATGGGCTGCTCTCCCGGAGAAAGATGGCGCATAGGAATTTTTAGTCCGCTCCAAATCCTTTTGATAAGGCTTCCCACCTGGAATGTTTTAGGTTCTTCAATCAATTCCCTGATAAAATCTTTATCTGTATCCGCGGTAGCTTCTTCCTCTACCACCTCATCATCCAGTTCTGGCTCTTCAATTAACCCTTTCATGGCATCAATGATGGATTGTGCGGTTGGAAATCTATCATTAAGGTCCAGCGCTTTTAAGTCTCTGCTTAAAACACTTTGTTGAGCAGGTTGTTTTTCTGCACAGACAGACAGTTCGTGAGTTCTTTTATAATAAATTCTGAGATAAGATTCAGCATTAGCAGAAGATACTCCGTTGTGAATATCTTTAAATAAAGTCTGCAGCAGTACAATCTTATTCTGCTTTTGTTTGTAGACTTTAGGAAGTGATTTTATTTTTTCGAGAAATTCAATTGCTCTTTCTGCATTGAACTCAAAGTTTCCAATGCTGTAAATTTTTGCGGTATGTCTTAGAGGGCCGGCAAAGTCTGTATACCCTTCCTGCATTGCATATACAGCCATCAGTAAAGCTCCGAACGGCGGCCATCCCTGTGGCAGGAGTTCTTTAAGAATTTCTATCACATAAGGCCTGTAAGCAATTGCCCCCACTCCCGGGATGGAGAGGAGGTTATTTTCATGATACCCGGAATCTCCGGGAACGTCTTCATCGGTTTTCCACTCCCAGAAATAGTTTTCATAGGATTGAAAATATACCTTTAATTCCATTCTCTTGATTTTTCAGTAAGACGGAACGAACTTACGGACAAGGGACGAAAATCTGTTTTTTTAATGGCAAGGTAATTTCCGTTCTCATCCCATAACAGCCAACCATCTGATTCTTCATTATATTTTTGCTGTAAAAATGTACTCAGATTTTTAAACTCAAAATCAAAACCGGATGGCAAAAGATGTCCGTCTTTTGCCCAATATGTTTTTCCCGGCAGACTTAATAATGGGGTTCCTAAAAAAAGAGCTTTATCTTCTATCACAGTCCATTCTAATTTTTCCAGTCTGAACTTTGGCAACGCTGCAATACTCTCTTTAATGTCTTTAATTTTGCTTACCAAAGCAATGACCGGGTGTTCTTCGTTACTTTCTTTTATTCTGACCCTAACTTTTTCACTGATCCCGAAATAGTTTTGATTGGAAGCCGGAAAACTTAGGCGCAGTGCCTTATCAATCGGCATCCAAAGCAATGCTGTTCTCACTTTTTTACTGGGAACTAATGCTTCTTTTTTAAATAACAGCCCATCCCGCAGCTCATACAGCAAAAAATTGGGTAGCTGATGAAGTTCTGAAGCGCATACCTGTTCTTCCGTAAAGCCTTTAAGCCATAGAATTTCTTCGTCCGTTGAGATCTGAACATTTTTCCAGTCACGGATAGAGCCCAGATAATCTTCATCGGCCCGCGGGATTTCTGCCCAGAATTCTTTTATATTGTCTGAAGGATTTTCTGCCATAAGCTTTCAATTTCCTGTTGGATGTATTGCTTTTGTTCAGGATTTCTGATCCAGTCGCAGCGTGTCTGCAGGTATCTGAGTTTATCTTTGATTACGTTTTGCTCTTCAAAGCTTAGTGATCCCTGGTTCCATTTATCTACAAGGATTTTTACATCCTTCATCACTTCTTCCGGATTGGGAGTTTTGTTCTGCATGGCTTGTGGATGAGAGTCCGGATGATTATCTTTCTCAATGGTCCGGTTAATGATCCCTTCCAGAATTTCAATCTGTTCTTCGGTATCCCAGATATGTTTTAAAACCCAAAGATCCGAAAGAATGGCTTCATTTCTTCCACAAATAAGGGCACTTGCAGCAATGAGGTTCTGAAGTTTTACTGCTCTACGGTCCGAAATGGCAATTCCGGTATTTCGCAGGCTCATGATGGTATTCAGATAGACTTCATAAATTGGTTTTAAATCTACTGTTCTGCACAGATTCTGTAATTCTCTGATCTCATTGGCATGAATTTCCGGAAATTCTGTTTCTTCTTCGTTTTCCAGTTTTCTTCCTGCCAAAAGTACTTGCTGTAAAAGTTCAGGATTCACATAATCAACATTGATCCTTACCAGAAAACGGTCGAATAATGCATTCAATGCTTCATCTTCCGGAAGGACGTTACTCGCTCCCACGAACATTAAAGCAGGTAAATGTTTTGTTTCTTTTCCTCTTTTGAATATCTTTTCATTAAGAGCCATCAGAAGAGAATTCAAAATAGCGGAATTGGCATTGAAGATCTCATCCAGGAAAACCATGGAAGCTTCAGGCATCATCCCTTCGGTATTGGTCAAAAGTTCACCTTCTTTTAATTTTCTGATATCAAAAGGACCAAATATTTCGTTCGGCTCTGTAAAACGGGTTAAAAGATACTCGAAATTCTTCCCGTCTTTTACAGTTTTGGCCAAAGTTCTTACAATAGCTGATTTTGCAGTACCGGGAGGACCGTATAAAAAGGCATTTTCTCTTGCCAAAAGGCAGATTCCCAGTAGATCTACAACATCATTTTTACCAACAAAGGTATCTTTTACGTAGTTCAGAACTGTATTGAGTGTATTGATATGCTGCATCATTGATTTTCTTCAGTTATTATTTTTAATTCTCTCCAAAATGCTTCTTTATGCATTCCAAATTCTGCCATAAGCAGTTTATTGATGAACGGAATTTCCGCAAGTTTATAATCTTTTTTTTCAACAATTCTTTCCAGGTATAATTTCCGGTAGGTTTTGTCTTTCAGCTCTTCTTCCCAGTTTACTTTTCCCAGATCCAGATCATATCCAACTCCTGAATAATGAAATTCTGTGAGAATTTCTTCAAGTATTTTAATGAGTGGATCTTCGGGATCTGCTGAGTTCAGAGCAAAAATAATTTCCGGTAGAAATCTCAATGATAAATCAGCAGATAAGATGGAGGAAATATCTCGCGTTCCTTTAAATTCCGGAATTAAATTATCCAAATTATCAGCAGTTTTTTCCCTTACCAGATAGAGTTGAGCACTATAGTACAGCACTTTTGCAGCCCAGACCGCTGTTGTTTTATTACATGTTAGCTGATCGGACAGAAATTCCAGTCTCTCTTTTTCAAATTCTGCTTCAAAATACACTTCTGCTTCCTGCTCTTCCGTTAACGAAATAGCCCGGATATTGGAAAAAAGAGTAATGCATTCATTTTTCCTCAGCAAAAATACTGTATCTAAAAATGGTGATTTGGTTTCCATCATCTAACAAAAATAGAATTATTTCATTGAGAATAAAATTTTTAAGAAGAGGATTGATGTTAAATTATGCTGTTGATGAGAAAATGTGGTCTTTACAGATTTAAAAGTGCAAATTTCAATTAAAAACTGATGAAATTATTATGTTGGAAAATGCAAAGGCACAAGTTTTTTCTTTTCACATGTTTTAAGGCACTAGGATTTTATCTGCGATAAATTGGTTACTGCTAATAATTGCCACGAATTCTTTTTTTATTCATGTATTCGTGGTAAAAAAATAAAGCAATATCCTTACTCTTGCGCCTTAAAATGTGCATAACGTTAATCAAAATCTTTCGCCCTTGCGTTTTCCAACAAAAAAGTTTAGAGATTGCTTCGTGGCTTCGTTCCTCGCAATGACTGGCTAAGCTACTATTTCAATGATATTGTTTTCCGGATCAAGGATAACGCTTTCATAATATCCGTCGCCTGTTGTTCTTGGTTCTCCGGCAATAGTATAGCCATCTTTTCTTAAAGTTTCTGTAAGCTCATCCACTTTTTGCTTACTTCCTGCAGAAAATGCAAAATGAATGATTCCAAACTGCTGAAACTCATAAGAACTTCCATTTTCTCTAATATTCGGCATGGTCATGATTTCAAGGCGGCATCCATTCTCAAAACTGAGAAAGTAAGATTCAAAATTTCTGACGGGATTGGTGTATTTTTCATTGGAAACTGCTCCAAAATATTTTTGATAAAATGTTCTGATTTTCTCCAGATCTCTTACCCAAACGGCAATATGTTCTATTTTCATTTTTTAATTTATATGATTACTATTGCAAAAGTAGCCTGCTCAGCGATGGGATTTCCGCTCTCTGTTATTCTATCTTTGTTCTGTATTTACCTGTTTTTCCCGGAAGGAAGGCCAAGGCTGGAAGACATTAAACAAAATACTTATATACAATTATTTACTTATTATATTCTTAAATAGCAACATTCTCTTTTCACTTCTCAAATGATGGGGTCAATATAAAAGTTATTATCTTTGTGCCATTCAAAATAAAATTATGAGTATTCACATCAGTGCAAAAAAAGGAGAAATTGCTAAAGTAGTATTGCAGCCGGGGGATCCGCTTCGCGCACAGTATATTGCTGAAAATTATTTAGAAAATGCAAAACTGGTAAGTAAAACCAGAGGTATCTTTTATTATACAGGACTTTACAAGGGGAAAGAAATCACTGTAGGAGCTAGTGGAATGGGATTCCCAAGCATCGGAATCTATTCTTTTGAACTATTTACAGAATATGAAGTAGATACGATCATCAGAATCGGAACATGTGGGGCTTACAATACAGACCTTAAGCTTTTTGATATTTTAAATATTGAAAATGCTGCCAGCGAAAGTACATATGCCAAATACGCATGGGGAATTGAAGAAGACATTCTTCCTCACCAGGGAAATATCTTCAACATCATCAATGAAACTTCTAAAGAATTATCTATAGACGCTAAAGCGATCAATATCCACAGTAGTGATATCTTCTACAGAAAAGATCCTAACACTCCTGAAATTGCTACAAGATACAACTGTCCAGCAGTGGAAATGGAGGCTTTCGGACTGTTTGCAAATGCTCAGCACTTAGGTAAAAATGCAGCTACGATTCTAACGGTAACTGATATTATCCCTACTCATGAAAAGATCTCTGCTGATGAAAGAGAAACTGCTTTAAAGCCAATGATGGAGCTGGCTTTAGAATCTGCTGTCAAAAGTTTATAAAAAAAAAGAATAAAGGCAAATTTGCTTATCTTTCTACATAATTAAAAAGAGCTTTACTGATTCAGTAGAGCTCTTTTTTATATTCTGAAAAAGTTTTTAGCAGTTTCTGTAGTTTCATCCGCTACTTCAGAAATACTGATCTTCTTTAAATGGGCAATAGTCTGTGCCACATAGGGCAGAAAGGCCGGTTCATTTCTTCTGTTCTGCATTCCCCGCATATTCTTCGGCAGCATGAAAGGGGCATCTGTTTCAATCATCATCCTGTCTATCGGAACGTATCGGATAACTTCTTCTAAATGTTTAAATCTTTTTTCATCACTGATGGCTCCTGTAAAGCCTAAATAAAATCCTTTGTCCAAATATGTTTTTGCTTCATTTAACGTTCCTGTAAAACAGTGTACAACGACTTCCGGTAATTTGGAAAGATACTCATCTGTAATTTCATTGAATCTTTTAAAGGCTGATCTTTCATGGAGGAAAAGAGGTTTGTTTACTTCTATTGCCAGTTCCAATTGAGCTTTATAGCATTTTTCCTGAACGGGTCTTGGTGAAAAATCACGATCAAAATCCAATCCGCATTCTCCTACTGAAATCACTTGATCCTGCTTCAACAGTTTTTTAAGTTCATTTACACTTTCGTTATTAAAAGATTTTGCATCATGGGGATGAATTCCTGCTGTTGAAAATAAAATATCAGGATAATCTTCTGCTATTGCCGCAGATTCTCTGCTTCCGCGTATGCTCGTTCCTGTGAGGATCATATAGTCTACTCCATTATCCATAGCGCGGTTAATAATTTCTTCATGTTCATTGTAGAACTGTTTATTGGTCAGGTTAATGCCAATATCGATGTATGTGTTCATTTGTTTTAATTTTTTATACTGTTTACGGACAAAATTACCTCCTTAAAACGCAGTCTTTTTGCGCAGCAGAGGAAGTATTGGGTAATTACCCGAAATTACAATACAAAGAGTGACTCCCAAACTCCTTCTTCCAGTCTTCTATTCATTGATAAATTTTTCCAGGAAACCTATCAGCTTTTTTCCGCCGTGGCTCCAGCGGATGCCATGTCCTTCCTTTTCTCTGACTTCAAAAACGAGTTCATGTTTATAATGAAAGAAGACATTCCACCATGTCTTATTTTCAAGGATATCCTGAATTTTTTGAATCACTTTTTCCTGCTTCTGCTGGTTATTTCCTTTTACTTCGCCCCAGAAATCATCACCGTTCATTCTTCCGGTATGCTTTTCCCAGGCGCGTTGGGCAATAGTAATTTCTTCGTTAAATGGTTCTTTACAGGCTTCTATCAACACAGAGTTCAGTGGTGGCACTGCATTTTTATCCCGAATACTGGCAGAAGTAAGCCTTTGTCCTAAAACAACCAACCACTCTTCAAACGGTATGGATTCCAAATGTTTTGCTTTAACCTCATCAGTATCATTGCTGTTAAGAATGCTGTTAAACATATTAAAGATTTCACCCCTGTTGATCTCAATTTCTTCATTAAAATAAGGAAGGTTCCATTCCAGCGTTTTATCCTGAAACTTTTGAATGTTCTCAGACAGTTGTTTCAAGTGTTCTTCAGCTAAAATAGCTCCATATTCGTCTTTCCAGCTTTCGGAGATCCATGGAATATATTGTTCAAACTTATTCATCATAACATTTTACCAGGTTAACGAATAGGCTTTTGTCTTTAAGCAAATAGCCTATGAGATTAAACCATTCTTTACAATGATCCAGAATCCAGGCATCTGAAGAAATAATGACCTCTGAACTTTCTGCAAGGAATTTATCCGGACTGAACTGTAATTCAATATCCCAATTCAACTGGTTCTCAACAGCAAAATCCAGAACAATCTGTTTAATTCTTCCGCTATTGGAAACTGGCTGGTCAAAAATCCAGATCAATTTCCGAACCTCGGCTTTCTGGAAGAATTCAGCTACAAGCTCTATTGCTCTCTGAGTCTGGTTTACTCTTTTATAAGTTCCATGAACTCCTGAAAGATCCCGGAAACAGCCATCAACGCCTTCAAAAATGTAAGCTTCTGACAACAGGCTTTCTAATAAAATCAACACATTAAAACCATCAAGATAAACGGTTCTGCCTCTCAGATCTGAAATATTCTGTTCTTTCTGTTTTCTGTGCTGAATTTGTTCATCAGATGCTGAAGCTCCACGTAATGCCTGTACCTGTCGGGTTTTTAATCTGTATCTGTTCCCAACAAGATCAGATGCTGCTTTTTCTGCATATCCTCTTGTGAGTAAATACTGCATATCCTGAACAGCCAGTTTTATCTTGCTGATTTGCTTTTCCAGACCAAAGAGCATGTCATCCCCTGTATTTTTTCCGCGGTTTCTGTTATTCATACTCAAAAATAAATTTTTTAAACATAAGTACCCGCAGATTATGCAGATTACGCAAACTTTTCCATCATAACCCTTTTCGGCTGTAGACTGTAATATCATATTATTCAAATCAACGGGTACCGGTTATATTTTTTACAACAAAAGAGATATTTTATACAACAGTTTTATGATGCATTAGGGATAAGTTTGCAAAGACTTAAAAATACCCTTATGAATACACTGAAAAAATTATGTTATCTGTCTGCAGCAATACTTTTATCTGCTTCTTTCGTTTCGTGTTCCAGCGATGATAACGAGATTGTGATTGAGCAGCAGACTCCCTCACAGGTTCTGTCCTCTACTCCATGGGAAACTACAGGAGCTAAAGATAAAAACGGGGCCAATGTAGCGTTAACAGATGCCAGCGTAGCCGGATACGTAGGGTTTGCTTACTTCAAAGCAGATGGAAACTTTGCTATTTACAGTTTAACTGATGTATTGAGGTCAAGAGGAACATGGTCTGTAGATGCTCAGGGAAAAACGAGAACTATTGCAGCTTTAAACCCCGATGGAACAACGATCTTCAAACGTGATGTTGAAATTCTTGTTTTAAACAGAAATGAATTCACCTACAGAATCAGGCCTAATGCTGCTGACCCATCTATTTATTATGATATTATCCATACAAGAACGGCTCATGCAGAGCCTAAAAACGGACAACTTACCCTGGCTTCCACTCCATGGAAAACAACAGGTGCCAAAGATAATACCGGAGCCGCTGTTGCTTTGGACAATGCCAGTGTAGCAGGTTATGTAGGTTATTCTTACTTCAAAGCTAACGGAACTTTTAGAATCTTCGGACTAAATGATGTATTAAGATCTCAGGGAACATGGTCTATTTCTCCTGATGGAAAAACAAGAACTCTTGTTGCTTTAGATGCAAACGGCAATGTGATTTTTACCCGTACTGTAGAGATTCTTGTTCTGAACGAAACTACATTTACCTACAGAATTACTCCTGATGCTGCCCAGCCAACTGTATTTTACGACATCATTCATACTAAGGATTCTCACATGGAACCTCAGTAATGATTATTTTTTTTATAATAAGGAAAACCTGCTCAATATGGGCAGGTTTATTTTTATTGTTCATCCTGGAGATTGAAGAAGAAAGAGTTTCTTCATTCCTATTATTGAACTGTATTCACAGAGCTTCAGTCTCTGCTCAGAATGGCAATGGAATTGATTTTTACCAATATTCTTCCCACCATTTTTCCCAGGTAACATTTTCTAACTGATCCAGATCTACTTTTTCTCCTATGACAGGTAAAGTAATAGACTGATTATTATCTTCTGCATTTTTAGCCGCCAATTCTACAGGCTCAAACCATGCGTGCTGGGAAAGCTTAAATTTTGAATGATGTACGGGGATAAAGTTTTTTGCTTTTAATTCCTGCACTTCTGTTATTAGCTGATCTGGCAGCGTATGAATGTAGGGCCATTTTTCGTTATATTGTCCGCATTCCATTACGGCAAGATCAAAAGGTCCGTATTTTTCGCCAATTTCTGTAAAATGGTTTCCATAGCCACTGTCGCCTCCTAAAAATAAATTTTTGGTTGGTGTTTTCAGTACAAAAGAAGTCCAGAGGGAAATATTTCTGTTCAATAACCTTCCGGAAAAATGTCTTGCCGGCGTAAGGGTAATTCTGAAACCTTCTGCAATATCGATACTTTCCCACCAGTTTTTCTCGATAATTTTTTCCGGATTCCAACCCCAATATTCAAAATGCTGGCCTGTTCCCAATCCGCAAATTACCTTTCCTACCCTGTTTTTTAATTCCTGTATGGTTTTATAATCCAGATGATCCCAATGATCATGGGAAATCAAAAGGAAGTCTATATCCGGCATATGTTGCGGTTTATAGTAATCTGCTCCCGGAAATGCTTTTATAGATCCAGGCATTGGAGACGCATTTCCACTGAAAACAGGATCTATGAGAATTTTTTTACCATCAACCTGTATAAAATATGAACTGTGCCCGAACCATATCAGGACATTTTCTTCCGGAGAAAGTTTTTTTAAATCTGTGATAACAAATGGAAGGGCAGATTTCGGAGAAGTGTTTTCCACTTTACACAAACTGTTAAAAAGGGCTTTGGTCATACTTTCACCTTCCAGTAAAGCTGGAGTGGCAAGTATGTTCTGAAATCTCCCATTGGCATAGTTGGGAAGTGTACTGAAGTATTCCTTTCTTTTTTCATCAGGGAACTGCCCGAGCTGTTTTACTAAATTCATTTCTTTATTTTTTTACATTCTCAGCCTTTCTTCTTCAAGATCCAGCCTTGTTAAATAATGTCTTATATATTCTTCGTCAATATTCGGATTGCGTCTGTTTTCTTCCCTAAGCCAGATCCTTTGCTGCTCCAGGGTTTCAAAATAAATTTCTTTGGCTTCATCAGACATCTTATGCACTGAATTTTCTTTATCCTCCTGTTCCCAGCGGTCCATCAGTTTGTTGAAATATTCGTTTTCGTTTCTTCTTTCTTTATAATTTTCATTAAGATATTTCAGGGCAACACGTCTCATCTCTTTCCTTAGAAAGTATTCTGATTCTTCTTCAGAAAGATATCCGCCTCCCGTATCCGATACATTGAGTTTTGTAATAAGTGCCGGCAATGTAAGCCCTTGAATAATAAGAGTTGCTAAAATCACGATAAAGGTAATAAAGAGGATGAGATCACGATGAGGAAAAGGCTGCCCGTTTTCCATCACTACAGGAATTGATAAAGCGGCTGCTAACGAAACCACTCCACGCATTCCTGTCCAGCTCATGAGTACAGGAGCCTTCATCCCGGGATTTCTATCTGCTACATTAATGAAGTTTCTCATAATCAGGGTAACGAAGACTGCTCCAAAAGAGGATAAAAAACGTACAATAATCAAAACAGCTGTAATGAGTAAGCCATATGTGATGGCATCTGAAAGACTTATTCCTTCTTTATCTAACCCTACCATAATCTCAGGAAGATCCAATCCTATTAACAGGAACACAATTCCATTAATCAGAAATACAAAGCTTTCCCATACATTGGAACCTTTGAGCCTTGATTCTGAGGTTCTGAAAATTTCATGTCTTCTGACGGAAAGGAATAATCCGCCGCTCACTACTGCCAAAACACCAGAGGAATGAACTTCTTCTGCGGCAATATACATCACATACGGAGCCACTAAGCTGAGAATAGCATCCATATTGACATCGGTAGGGAATATTTTTTCAATTTTGAGAAAAATATATGCAAGTACAACCCCTATTGCCAATCCTCCGAATACCATCCAACCAAAGCTCACAACTGCATCCTGCCAGATAAATTGTCCGGTTGCTACAGCTACCATTGCAAATCTGAAAATAATCAGAGAAGAGGCATCATTGAATAAGCTTTCACCTTCTAAAACAGTAGACAGGTTTTTTGGAACTTTTACAAATTTTAAAATGGCACCCGCACTCACCGCATCCGGCGGAGAAACAATTCCCCCCAATACAAAACCTAATGCTAATGAAAAGCCGGGAATATAGGAGTTGGCAACAAATGCTACCGATACAGCTGTAAGAAATACCACAATAAAAGCAAAACTGGTAATGATGCGTCTCATTTTCCAGATTTCTTTCCAAGAAACCGCAAAGGCGGCTTCGTATAATAACGGCGGCAAAAAAATGATAAATATAAGTTCGGGATCAATTTTTACTGGAGGCAGGCCAGGGATAAAGCTAATGAGCAAGCCCGCAATCACCAATATAATGGGATAGGCTACTTTTAATCGATTGGCCAGCATAATGGCTCCAATGATCACCAAAACCAGTCCCAGGTAATAAATAAAATTTTCCACCATCTGTTTCTCAGTTAATTTTTAAACCAATTTATATAATTTTTAAGAAATACGATTGCTTTTTGTCTGGTTTTCAAACTTAACCGACAAATATCTATATTTCCTCTTATCGGTAGATTCTTGGGGCACTTAAGGTTTTCATGCTCGTTGTACGGACTTACAATAATGATAAAATTATATCTTTTAAGCAGTATCTTTAGGATAGATATTTAGGAAAACGGCTAGATTTACTATTTTATTATCATTATAGTAAAAAGGTCAGCACCCCGCTCTCCAATAGTAAAGATTTCTACCGAGCAGTACTTTCCGGAACATACATCTGTTCAGGATAATAAAAAAAGCCGCAGTGTTACCGCAGCTCTGTACAAAATTGAAACTAAGATATGTTCTTTAAAACTATGACATTACATGTGTTTTTTCTGTTATTGTAGTGTAAACTTCTGAGGTAATGTTGTCTACAAACCTCCATTCTGCATGGGATTCTCCTGCCGTAAATTTTACATGCAGATAGCCTCTTTTATAAAGATTGGCATACTCCAGATCATCAATTAATGATGAAAATGCCTGAGCCAATGCAATGGCCTGGCCAGGGTCTGATGTGATGCCAAGATAACCTTCAAGACCTGGTGAGGAAACAGAGCTGCATGCTAATTCGGTTCCGATGACTTTCCCCTGTGCATTGGTGAGTGTCCCCAACCATGCATTATGTGTATCTCCTGCCAATACTACTACTTTTTTACCTGCAAGGATAGAATATAGCTGCTCTCTTTCCATGAAATATCCGTCCCACGCATCCAGATTATAAGGTAAGGTAGTGGTAATTCTTGCTATTTCCTGTGGAGTAAGAGTAGGATCCTGAGCTTTGTGTCTGGCTTTTAAGACCATCAGTTGAGCAATTGTACTTTGAAGCGCCTGCATAGTAGCTGGCTGTGCACTTCCTAATTTTTTGATTTCAGCTAAAATCTGATTCAGGAGCATCAATAATTCTGCGGGTACCATCATCTTGGTCATGAGGATCTGTTGTCCCAATACTTTCCATTTAGCAGTATCGGCATTGATCTGAGATCCTAACCATGCCATCTGCTCGTTTCCGATTAATTTTCTATTTGGATCTAAAAAAGCAGTTTTAAACTTCACCTGGTCGAAGTTTCCTGCAGTATCAAGATAATCAGAATATTCTAATTGTTTATCTCTTGCAATTACTCTTGTATCCATCATATACAGAGAAACAATATTTCCGAAGCTGAAACTTCTGTAGATTTTAAGGTCTTTTCCTGTCTTAAGAGGAATATATTCACTGTATGCCTGGAAGGCTGCTTTTTTTCTTAACTCAAAATCACCTTCGTCCGGCTGATGGTTCTCTGCCCCGGATTTATAGGTATCATTTGCAAATTCGTGATCGTCCCATACACAGATAAAAGGCTTTTTCTGATGAGCCAACTGAAGATTTTTATCGCCTCTGTATTGCCTGTATCTTTCTCTGTAATCATTTAGATTCAGGATTTCCTTTGCTGGTTTGTGAGCTCTTCCAAGCTGATTGGTATAAGGGTTTGTTCCGTATTGTCCCGGAGCATATTCGTAGATGTAATCACCAAGGTGTACTACTACATCTGCTTCAGATTGGGCAACAGCTCCGTATACATTGAAAAGCCCTGCAGGAAAGTTGGAACAGGATACTACTGCCATTTTAACATCATTTACAGAATCAGTTTTAGACGGTAAGGTAATAGTTTCACCTATCACGCTAATTTCCTTAGTGGCGAGGTTATAAAATCTATAGTAATATTTGGTATTAGATGGAATATCCTGTACATCTATTGCCACTGTAAAATCATTAATCAGTGAGGCATTTGCTTTTCCTCTTCTTAAAACAGTGGAAAAGTCGCTGTTTCTACTTATTTCCCAAGTGATTTCCGCTTCTGCTCCTCCAGAATATCTTGTCCAGAGAATGACTCCTGTTGCTGTAGGGTCAAAACTTGCAACTCCGGTATCAAAACCTGATTTTTTAAGATCGTCAGGAGCCGCTCCACCTTCGGTAAAGTTATCATCACTACAACTTATAATCAAGGGAGCAATGAAAATTCCTCCAGCTGCTAACAGTGAATTTTTAAGAAATCGCCTTCTGTTAAGTAGATTGTTATTTTCCATCATTACTTTTTTCTGCAAAGCAACGGTATCCGTGGAAGAAGGCTGTTAACTGTGTTTTAATTATTTTTTATGATTTTTTAAACATACGTTTAATGCCATGTATAATAAATCTATATACAAAATATATGTTCTAATAAATAAAAAACCGCTCACATTATGTAAGCGGTTGATTTTCTGTGGTCCCACCTGGGCTCGAACCAGGGACCACCTGATTATGAGTCAGTCCAGTATGTTTATCAATTAATTTCATTTATTTTCATTTAGTTGATTATCAATATTTTAATCAGATTTCAATCTTCATTTATTTTCAATCATTTTCATCCTTTTATACGAAATGTTGCAGTATTGTTGCAGCAGAATTTAAATCTATAATTTGGTATGTAAGTATGTAAAAGTTGCAGTTTATGTAAATTAGATTCGAATCACTCTCTACAAAAACAAGCTTTCCAAAAATCAGTTATTCAAATATTCGGTTGACATATACAAACCTATTAGCAAAGTACATCAACTTTATTTCCCTCGATGGGACATAATAGATATTCCAGTAGGTTACTTTTTCAGATGTAAACTTGAATATGACAGTACTATCTGGAAGAGTTTCAGAAGTAAATTCCGGGAACCTTTCTGATAAAGCTTTATTCATCCTGTTGTAATAGTATTCTGATTTATTGTCAAACTCCAATATCACAGCTTCCAGTCTATCCCAATAAAATATAAGCTCTGTTCTATGGGGAATAAAGCCCAGAAACTTCTTGACCTCACTTCCAACCCAAAGGTAACTGATATATAAATCATTCTCCGGGATTCTGTCCGGCAGTGTTATTAAGCTAAATTCCCAATTATCATACTGATAACCTATTCTAAATGGTATTCGTGGTTTCATGATTTGATTTTAATAGTAAAAACCACCTACTTTGAGGTGGTTAATGGTTGATATTTGGTTATTTTCAGGTTCTCTGCTTCATTTATTCTCCTGATAAGTACTTTACCACGATTAACAAAGTAAAGAAGACGAAAAAGCCTGTTAAAAACGTTTTCCAGAATTCCTTATCTTTGAGAGCTATGGGCATTGGTCTATGGTCATCTAAAGGGCTTTTAAAACGGTCTCCTTCATTGATAAAACGAATAAGGCTACCAAAGAATAAGCTCAACAATACAGAAACTATGATCAATACTGGTGTTATGATTACCAGGAGTAAATATTTCATATTTGATATAGATTAATTGGTTTTACGACAAACTGCTTCAAATAGCCCTTCACTTACTGAACCTGGTACAATTCTTCTTGTAATATTCGAGAACTTTTGATCTCGATTAATAAGTTTCCCGGTAGAGTTATACTGTAATATTTCTCCTCCTGTGTAGGTTTTTCCACTGCAATCAAAGTTCATATACTCCAAATAATGCCCGGTATCGATTTTCTTTGATTTTCCATTCTTACCCTTTGTTTTAGAGGTATAGTTATACTTCACCCAAACATCTACAGACATGATGGTCTTATCAAATAGCTTCTGGGTCTTGTCAATTTTTACATAATACCTTTTACCATCTACAGATGTGGTTACATATTGAAAACCTTGGTCATCAAACGATTTATCGTATTGAGGAATATATATTGAATCAACTCCCTGTTGACTAAGTATAGGAATTGATAATAATAAAACTGTAATAAATAGTAGTTTTTTCATAAGTGCATTTAAATGTTAAATTAAAACTTGTCATATATGACATTTACATAGGCAAATATATCCAGTTTCTTTGACTTGTCAAATAAGTCAAGTTGGAAAAATCTGAGATTCAAATAATCGTAGGAAAAAGAATTAAGGAATTGAGAATACAAAAAGGTATTACTCAGGTTGAATTGGTGGGCAGAATGAGAGGTGAAATTGATCCTACTAATATTTCCAGAATGGAATCCGGCAAAACTAATATTACAATTTATCAGTTATATAGACTTAGTGAAGCCTTAGAAATTCCGATGAAAGATTTCCTAGATTTTGAACTGCCGAAAGAATAAATTTTGGCTATTAATACTAATCTTACTGAATTTCAGATACCAGGAATATAAAGAAGTTTGTAGTGTATTATGCAGGAATGCATTGAAGCAACATATTTAAAATCCATTCTCTTCATTAAAACTATAATAACCTTTCCTAGTGATAATCAAATGGTCTAAAAGTGATATATTCAATAATTCACACGCATTCTTTAAGTTCTTGGTTATTGTTTGGTCTGAACTGCTGGGATTAAGGTTTCCACTAGGATGATTATGTACCAGTATCAGTTGAGTAGCGTTGCACTTAAGAGCTACAGCCAGAATAATCCTTATGTCTACTACAGAACTGTCAATACCGCCTTTTGAGACGTTATAGATGCCTAATACGAAGTTTCCTTTATTCATCATAATTACCTTACATTCCTCCTGAAATTCAATAGTACCCATGTTCCAGTTTTCAATAATCAGATTGTAGGCTTCCTTATGGCTGTTTATTCTTATTTTTTCAAGATTACCTGTATTATATGTAACAGATATTTCCATTAATTTATTCATTATAAAATAGATTTGTTGGTGAAGAGTAAAAAAGTGACAAAGTGCCGGAATATCTGAAAACTATTTTTTTTCGATCTTCATAAATCTACTCTGGTTGATTTGAGCGGATTATGTGATTCTGAAAATTTTAAAGTTTTACAAAAATTCGGCACTTTGGCACTTTGTATGTTGAAAGAAGCTGTTATGCTTCTGTTAGTACATGTCTTCCATTTCTTGAAAAGGATTCCATATCAGTAGCAAAGCTATCGCTTACCTGCCTGTTAACAGTATTCTTTGCTCCTGGTTCCTGTGGTGAGTACACAAATCGGTGATGAAGGACAATCACTTCTCCTGTATCCTTAACTGTATATTCGTAGGGTTCACATTCCTGCTTAACGATGCTTCCCTGCATTTGTGTTCCAATAAGAGCTTGGCAAGTAAGTTCATCAAATGTCGATGAAATGGAAGCCTTCTTGGATGTTGCATAGAACTGATTTGTAGTTTGGCTCATAACCATTTCAATTCCTCCCTGAACTTCTAGTACATAGAATGCAGTTCCATCTTCTTTTTGTCTTTGTTTGTAGTTGATAATTGTTACCATTGTTTTTTGATTTTTGAGTTAGATAAAGCACCAGGAACAAAAGAACTATGAACAATAGTACATCAGCTATCACCTTGATTGTATTACTGCCTGCGAAATTTTTCTTTATTATTACTGGTGGGGCGGGTACTTCCCTGCTCAGAACTCGTGGGGGTGTATTGTATAGGCGGAATCACAAATAAATGCATATTGTTAAATTTTTTTTCTAAAAAAATTTTTCTCCATACAATGCATGTTGTAATCCCTTACGTTTATATACTGAAATACAATAAAAATTCCTGCAACATTTATCGCAGGAATCTGGTAATATTATCAGTGGACAAAAAGTGTAAACATTTTTGTCTCAAAATGGAAGCAATTCCAAAATTATTCATAATTTCTCATGAATAATAATTATTGTAATCATCTTCATCTTTTAAAGCTCGCGGTAAAAAATCACCAGCTGTCTTTTGAATATGTACCCATTGTTCATATTTCAAGATTATCTCTTTTTCAACATTATAGATTTTAAATGATAATTCTCTATTATAAATAGCAATCTCTAAAAAAGGAGATTTATTATCATTAAAAAAAACCTCTAAATAGGGATATTCTGAATTAATATCTCCAACTTCTTCTATTCTAATATCATTTTTTTTCATCTTGTAGAGAAGGTCGAACAAATTCTATAAATTGCCTTTCTATTACTCCGAATTTTTCAAAATTAATTTTTGCTTCTCTTAAACTTACAGTATTTGCTCCGCCATTATAGTCGATATCGTGAAGTTGAACCCCATCATCTTCCCAATAACAAACTGGACATATTTGAAATGTATTATCAGCTTTATATTTAAGAGTATAATATCCGCAACAAGGGCACGGGAATTCTCCATATTTGTTAGTGTCCATATAATTGTACTTGTTTTAAATAATAATCCATACCTCCTTTAGGGCGAAAAAAGGTTTTAATATATGTTAGGAACTCACCTGTGGATCTATTATATCAAATTTCTATCATTGTTTAAAAATAAAATCAACAGCTTATCATGAAGTCCACTGGGTACATTTCTAGTTCTATAATTTTATTTTTTTTGTAAAATATTTTTCATTGAATTTATGTAGAAATATGAATTAGACTGTTCATTAATATGAGATAAAATTTCACTTAAAAAGAGTATGCCATCTTTTTTATTTAATAATATATGCTCATTATGCTTATAGGAGGATATTTCAATTTCAATAAATTTCTCACCTATAAAACTGTGTAATGATGTATCATTTAGACATATCTCTCCTAGGCTCATTAATTTCTCCTTATCTAATTTTTCATTATAAATAAAAGCATCATCATTTGGTTGATTGATTGATGAAAATTTTACACAAGGATATGATTTATCTCTATTACCTATAAAACATACTTTTAGATAATCAATATTATCAATTTGCCTTTTTTCACAAGAAAACAATGAAAAGAAAATTATCAAACCAACAATGTATTTTCTGAAAATTATTATTATATTATTATTTTTCATACCGTGTTATTTAATCCAATTATATGGTTTTGTTGTTTTTCTAGTTTCAAAATTCATTAAATAAATATTTCCTCCTACAGTTTTATTAAATCCATACCAAAATGTAGAAATTTCATATGCTGTATTATTTTTTATCCCAACCAAAGATAGTTCAGCTCTCCAAAATTGTTTATAAAACCTAAAAGATCTACTAGGACTGTCGACAAAATCCAATGTATAAGGTCCTTTATTTGACATTAATTTATATTCTTCATTTGTATAATAATATGGAGATAAATCATCTTTAGCAGAACCTGTGGGGTCATTGTATTTATAAAATCTTGGCGCACTAAAAATAACAGAATCAACATGACTATTTGTTCTAATTGTTTGTACAAAGTTATAATTTGAATATTTTTTAGAGACAGCTTTGAATCTTAAGTATATTTCAAGGCCATTATCTGTTTTCTTATATTTTTGTACTTTCATTACACCAATGTATTCCCCATCTTTATCATATATCTTAAATGTTGAATCAGGTTTATGGTTTAAATAATTAAAAGCCGTTACAATCAATCCTTGCCCTGCGCCCATCCAGAAATTTCCTCCTCCCAGTACAGATCCAACCCCTCCACTTACTGCTCCATTAAATAAAGCAAAACCATCACTTCTTAGTATGCTGTTGTCTCCAAGCTTATCTGTTGCCAATCCTAATAGATCATTAGACACACTCGTAAAAGCACCACTTAAAGCACCACCCCAGAAATTTCCTCCTTGTATGAACGACATTACTCCCTGTGTTAAAGAATGGGCGCCCGCCTTGGCCACAATTGTCCAGGTAGTTCCTAAAGAGTTGGCAGCCTGACTTCCGATCTGGAAAATTTCCCCAATACCATTTGCTATTCCCGCACTGGCATACGAAATAATAAGGTTACCTGTAAAACGAGATAAATCAAAAGGAGCTTGGGTATAATACATCGTGAATATCTCTGAAACTATAGCTGCTACAGCTGGAATCCACCAAATAAACTCTCCACTTGGGTCATTGTACATCAATGGATTATTCATTACATACCCATATTTGTTATAGTTCTGGGTATTGGTCGGGTCCTGAATATTTTCATCCGCATTTAAGAACCTTCTCAATAAAGGATCATACAATCTACCATTCATGTGGATGATTCCAACCTCTACAAAATGTTCATGGCTTGTGTAGCACCTGTCTACTAATAACGAAGCATTATCAATTATATTTTTATCGGTGATAATGGCTCCGTTTCCAATTTGCAAATGAGTAAAATTACCCCATGCATCAAAATGTCTCTGCTCTAATTTATTTCCTGCTTCATCACTGATGGCTAAGATACTTCCAATATAATCTTTATGTAAAAATTTGTAAGAACCGCTGCTCTCTGTAAAGTTTTTTAAATATACAATATTTGATTCATATGGTGTTCCACCTATATAAATGATATGCTTTTCTTTTCCGGTAGTATTGTCTTTTGCAATTTCATAGCTTCCGTCTTCACTATAATATTTGGTAAACTTTCCTTCTCCATCTGTACTGAAGTTACCTCCATAAGTAACCCTTTGTCTCATGGCGGTCAAGCCATACTGAAAGGCAACATCTCCTTTTTCACCATCGATGAATACAGGATCATTGTTTTCGTTATACGTAATGCTTTGAATTAGATCATTGTTGTAGTTCTGGATTCCAGCAGCATTTAATGTCATACCAGTTGGCTGGTAGATTTTTGCAGAATTTTCAAACTTAATCTTTCCTACCTGATCGTTTTCCAGGATTCTTCCTTTTACATCATAAACGTTACGGGTTGCATTTTGTACTTTAACTCCTGTTACCGGATTAGTCCAGTTAACAAGTCTATTGTTATCATCATAATCAAATGATTCTACAATATTGAAATCACCTCCGGTTGTTCTGCTTTTTAGCTCGTTTTTAATCCCGTCAAAAGAATAAGAAAGTTGCAGGATACCTGGTTTTACCTGTGAAGAGTGGCTGACATTAGTTAAGAAACCACTTGTATCATAGGTGTTGTTAATATCCGCAGCTCCTAATTTGGCTTTCAGTACCTGGCCTTTTGCATTGGTCTCTTTGAGTTCCCACAGAACTTTTCCTGAGTTTTTATCCTTTACCTGGCTGAGTTCACCATTCCAGGCATTGTACACATTTTCTATTTGTACTTTGGTTAAAGTACCGGAAGAATATAGTTGTTTCTCATAGGATATTACCCTTGCTTTATCATCATAAGTTATCCCTTTCTGAATAAAATACTTGCCATTGCTGCTTTCAGATGCAGATAATAATCTTCCTTGTGGATCATAGGAAACATTATTACTATATGCCTGGCTTTTAGAAGTTCCTGACTTGGTAATAACTCTTCCTTTATTATCATAAGTAAAAGAAATCGTCTTATTCGTTACCTGTCCACCATCGGTAGTAGAAAGTTCTTTTTGAGAGGTTAGCTGTCCTAGATTATTATAAGTATATTCCTTCGTCCCTTTTGGGCTGATGATCTTCTTAGGCTGCCCCAAACCATCATATTCATATTTATACAATCCATTGGAAGGATCATTAAATTCTGATTTTCTTCCCCATGAATCATATTTGGTGGTAACAATATTTTCAGCATATTGAGCTTTAATTTGCTCTCCTGCAGCATTATAGGAAAACTGGATTGTTCCTCCTTTATCTATAGTTGATACTATATTTCCTAATGCATCTGCTGTTTTAGAAGTTGTCCTTTGATAACCGTTGATTTCCTTAACGGTTGTTGTTAAGCCGGTAACGGTAGTTTCTATTTTTTTACCCAGAAAGGAATGTATTGTCCCTCCCAAATCAAATGAGTTAACAAGTGATATAGATGTTATTTTAGTAGGGAAAATGGTATCATCATATTTCAATGCGTTCCACAAGCTTGGATTTTGCCCCTCAAAATAAGGCTCACTTTCAAATGTTTTTCTACCCAATACATCATACCGAGCATCCTGAGAAATAAACTGACCTTGCCCAAACGCCTTGGTGGATGTTCTGTATTCCTGCCCAAACCTGTTGGTAAACTTTTTGGTGATATCACCATCTGGATCGTACTGGATAACAATGATGTTAGAATTATTATCCCTTTCATACTGGTAGGTGGTTATCCCTGTCAGATTGGTCTTAGAAGTGAGGAGCTTACCCCAATTGTCATAAGTATTGCTAAGAGTATTTCCCAGAGGATCTGTTTGCTTCTCAATCTGGCCCTGATCATTATAGCTAATATGAGTTTCCAGTCCTAAATTATCCGTTTTCTTGACTGCAAACCTTCCTTTTGGATCATATTCTGTTTTTAAGGTTTGTGTTTGGGAATCTACACTATTGGTGGTTACTTTTTGAGTGATATTTCCAAAACCATCATATTCGTAGGTTTCCTGTAAATAGCCTGTATTATCTCTGTTCCATGTTTTGAAGCTCTTAAGCAGATTATCTTCATATATATATTCTTCCTTGGTCGATTTGGTATCCCCATAGGCTTGTACAATATCGGTTTTGATTTTTGGTTTACCGATGCTGTAGTTATTTCCCGGAGTAATATTAGGTGGATAGTATTCCAGTTCTGATCTAATAATAGAAAAGCCATCGTTAACGTTTGTTACAGACTTTTTAGGAAGATATAAATTATCATATTCTTCAACAGTATGGACTGTCTTTACATTTTTTAGAAAGTCTTTGGATGTAGTAATATATGGGTTGACAGCAAGAACAATTTTAGGTTTATCAGCATCTGTAACTGTTGTCACTACATTCCCGTTGAGAAGTTTATCTATTTTGTATTGATATTGTTTAAATGACAATAACTGGGTATTGTCTAAAGAAATATCATTCGGAAATATTTTCGTTTCGTCCGTAGTTCTTATAGACCAATCCTTATAGGGTAATCCTTCATTAGTAGGGTTTATTTCAGAGCCACTCCAGATTTTTGTGTTCTCAAAACCACTGGCAAAGAATGTTGATCTGGCTGTTTGTCTAAAGCCAATCGTCCCTTTGCCATGTAAATGCCCAATCAGGTCTCTATATCTAAATTCTTGTATTCTTTCTCCCTGAATAAGCTTGGAAACTACATTATAATTAATGCTTTCCCCGATATTTACATAAGGATATGCAATAGCATTGGTGTTATAATAAGATTTATAAACATTTTTATCATTAACTAAACTGGAATATTCAACACTTGTAGTCAATCCTCCTTGTGCAACTGATTTTATCCTTGAAATCGTATTAATTTTGCTTCCAAAATCCCAGATTATTAATTTGGTTTTATGGGTTATAACAAATTCTGTATTAAGCTGGGCTACACGGAATGTACCAAATAATGGAAGGTAATGCTCTCCATACATGGAATAATTAATGTCCTCGGAATCAGCATCACCACTTTCGGTGGCCTCTTTTGGAGCAAGGCTATAAACATTAGTAAATATAGGTTTTCCATTAGTATCTATTCCATCATTTCTCAAATAATTAAAACCATAGCTAGAATCCGGATTATTGATAGCCCATTCTCTAAACCATACTTCAGATTGGAATTGAAGAAAATCACTTTTACCGTCTTTATTTAAATCAGGAGTTGCATACGTTCTGACTGTATTTCTATATTTTGTTCCTGATCCTGTATAATCTGGTTTGTATAAGAATAGATTAGAATAATATTCTTTTTTAAAGCCAGTACCAGTAGAAATATACATCCTCCAATCTGATGAATCTTCTGCTATTGGGGCAATTATGTCTGTTTTACCATCTCCATTGAAATCTCCCATGTACAGAATATCATCCAGACTTTCTTTTGCGGTGGAAAACAATTTTATAAAATTGTTTTGACTATCTAATTCATATACTCCAATACTTCCGTCATCTTCAATCTTTAAAAAATCTGTTTTACTATTACCATTAAAATCTGCAACTTTTGGAATCTTATATTTAAGCAGCTCATTTCCAGGTGATGATTTTACATCAAGTAGTTTTGCAGTATTATTTTTAAGGTCTATATAGAAAGTATAAACACCTCTCTTTTTTATTACTTCTCTTACCTGATTTGCTCTATATATTTTATGTACGATTTTTTTTTCAACAGTATAAATAAATTCTGACAATCCATCTCCATTAAAATCGCCTTCTGTAAAAATATGATTGGAAAGATTAATACTAACATACCCCCCATTAGGAATATTATTTTCAAAGCCGTCGGTACTAGATAAACCACTATTTGATATATCAAAACTTTTATTCATTATTTCCTGCATTGAGCTGTTATTGAACGAATAACCTCTCATTTTAAAACTGCTGGTTCCTGCATTAAATGTGAAAAATATATTTTTAGAAGGAATTATCCCATTTAAATCATAATATGTTCCTTTTCCTGCTGCTGCTCCTTCGTAATTAATTGAATAAAAATCGTTACTGTTATCTAGCCTACTTAATGTTAATTTACTGAACCGTATAAAATCCAATTTTCCATCTCCATTAAAATCCCCAGGAATAACATAATTACCATAAATATCATCAAACCTTGCATCCTGTCTAAATGTATTGGAAAACGATGGATCTGTCTCATATTCAAATTTAACAGGGTTAGCTGGCTGATCATCTGTATTATACTCTGTAATGCCGTTAGCAAACTGGTAACTTGAACCATTATTAGTATATTCTACAGCATATCTTTTAAATTGTTTTCCATTTGAACTTACCTTAATTTCCTTTAGTAATCTATTTTGTATAAATTCAACTCCGTTCATGTAATTAATTTCCTTTAATGTTCTTTCATCAAAGTAGATAAACTGAATGGTGTTAAAACGAGGCTTACTTAAGACATCATTACCTCCCCAATTTATGTTTGAAATCACTGCAACATTACTGGACTGTGTATAATCATAGGTGATATAATTTCCTTTGGGATCCCTCCATTTCACAATATTATAATCTAAGGGTGTCCTTGCCGCATTGGCTCCGGATGTAGTTCCTCCATACCAGGCCTGAGAGCCGTCTTCAAAGGTTACTTCCCAGTATTCAGGTCCCTGCCATGTTTGTCCTGTAATTGCTCCAACAGATTTTATTTTAATATTGGAATATTTTTCAGTAACATATTCTGCCCCATCTTTACCATATTCACCGGATTTAAGAATTAATCTCTGCCCATTGAAGCTGTAATAATCAGAGTAGTCAAGCTGAATTTCTTTGACATCCCCATCTTTTTCAATATTCTTTCCTATTCTTGAAATAGCTGTAATACCAGATAAATTCCAGGCATAGCCAGCAATTCCATTTCCTGCGCCACTGGTATAAACAAGGTTGATCTGTGGTGCTATAGATTTTACCCCTGGTGGTAATGCAATGGGTAAAGTAAACTGCAATTGTCCGGCTCCATTTACGTCGATATTTCCTTTAGTATCATGGAAGCTTTTTCCATCAGGAGCAGTAGTTCCTGATGGGTTACTTGCTCCTGCTCCTGAATCCACAGGTCCTCCTCCTGAGCTTTCTGTAGAAGGGCCAATTTTAGCTATAAAAGGATTGGAAACATCAGATTTAGCATGAAATCCCTGCGCCAGAACCACTGTTTGTGGATCCTGAACTGTACGGGATGTGCTTTCTGCCTGATACAGTATGGTCTGTGAAAAGCCCAATACCGAGCACAAGGACAGTATAAATGGTAAAAATAATTTCATATTTGTTGTTTTTTGTAAATTGTTCTGGTTAAAAGTTTATCGTTTTGTGATATTTCTGCTGAATACCCTTCCATCTTTTAGGGTAAAGCGTAATACATATACACCCCAATCATAGCCTGTCATATTGATTTTGATCTGCTTGTTCAAATCAGGTGTATTCTGCTGCTGGAATTTCCAGTGTACAGTGCTGTGCTGATAAAGAGAGACAGATTCTATCAATCCATCTACTTGTTCTGTCCAGTCTATGGTCAAAACATCATTTACAGGAACAGGATACAGCCTTATCTGTTTCCAGAAAGTTGCTTCATCCATAATTTGAGATTGAGGAGCAGGTTCACTTTGGGCTACAGCAACAGTTTTAGCTTCTGTTTTTGTAGGCTCCTGTGCTGTTTTTCCTGCTGAATTTGTTCCTCTGTATCTTTGATTTCCTGCTTCATCGTACTTAAAATACACTTCAGTTTGGGAATAACCTAGGAAACCTATAAATAAAGAGAATATCGAAAGTAGTTTTGTTTTCATTTGTGGCTATTTAATTAATAATAATTTCTGAACTTGTTGTTTCAACTGTTCTAAATCTTCAGATTGTTGTCTAAGTTGTTCTTTCTGGGATTTGATCTGCTTATTCTGTTCAATGGAGTAAAGAGTCAGTTCTTCAATCTTTTCCAAAAGTTTTGCATCCATTTCACCAAGATTTATTCCCTCTTTCTCTACATCTTTTGCAGATGGAATATTGGGTAAATGTCCTTTTTCTGTAATATGCTGTTCAACATCTTCTAGGGGACGAAGCTTATAGTCTTTTCTGAATACATAATCTGCCCAAACATTAATTTTTACCTCAACTTCTTTAGCATATATTTTGCCGTCAAATCTTGCAATTCCGTTATTGAAAAATTTAATCCATGTACCACGAGTGCCATCATTGATACCAATGTAAGATGTACCATCATTATTATCGTTGGGAAGAGCTAGTATGATATTATGGGTTTTTCCTAAGTTTCTAAGCACTGTATCTCCAGCTTTTTCCGAGTAGCAACCATCACATCCAGCCTTAGCAATTTGAAATCTTCCTAATGAATTGGCAACTTCAACAAGAGTACTTTCACTATTATAAACTCTTAGCTCTGCCGGAGAAGCTGTATCAATATCATTCAAACCTATTCTTGCATCTCCTGCTGGCAATAAACGAAATCCCGCATTATTATTAGACTTCAACACTAAAGGTTGATTATCTGTAGTCCCGATAAAATTAGTTGCTGGATTAATCCCAGTATTTCCGTTTAAATTCCATGATTGTGCAAATGTAAATGATGACACTAATAATGTCAGCGAAAATAATTGTGTTTTCATAATTGTGTATGTATTAAATATTTATGTTTTAGGTTTTCCCACAAAAGTATATATTTTTTTTCACATGATAAAGAGTTATTTAATGGATTTAGTATGAACATTCTTAATCTTACTTTTTATCTATTCTTTAGCAGTTATAGTGCAAAGCTATCACAACAAAGCGACAAAACTTGACGTATAAAAAAATAGATTTGCTTTTTGTTTACAATGTTCT
The DNA here is from genome assembly GCF_003815975.1 of Chryseobacterium bernardetii. Taxonomy (NCBI): domain Bacteria; kingdom Pseudomonadati; phylum Bacteroidota; class Flavobacteriia; order Flavobacteriales; family Weeksellaceae; genus Chryseobacterium; species Chryseobacterium bernardetii. The sequence goes on along the minus strand of NZ_CP033932.1, from coordinate 2,034,659 downwards.
ACTACTTGTATTGCATGTAAAAAAACTACCCCAATTAAGGGGCAGTCTATCTAGCTCAAAAACCAACAGTAATCAGAATTACCATTGAGCGTTTTCTGAATACCTTTGGTAAAATCAAAAGCGTTCAGATTCCTATCCAGGAAAGTATCTATATATGAAGACTTATTGGCCTGTGTGAAGAGGTTATACACTGACCATAAATTGATATTTCCATCTTCCTGCCTGCAAAAGTTCTTATCTTCGTAATAATCCTTTGCCATCGTATTAATATGGCTGTCATTGAAGTGAAGCAGAGGAATATTCTGTTTCTCTGACTTTGGTAAATGTTGATACAACCTGCTTCTACCTATAAGCTGTGCGAACTGATGTTCAGAGAGAGAATCATGGGTAAGCTCCTTCATCTCCTTTAAATGAAGCTCTGCATCATAATTCTGCATAACATCCAATGCTTTGGAATACAACTCCTGAGTACCGGATACCCTCATATCTTCCTTGAATCCATCTGTTGATACACATAAATTACAGCATACCTGATTCTGAAAACCGATGAAAAACTTCATTCGTTCCAATGTCTTCTTATTATAAAGATTCTCCAAATTATAGCTTCTGACACCACCTATTGTGAGTGATAGTCTATTTCCATTTACTATATCTGTTATACAAGGAATCCTGATAATAAATGCCATTCTTTCATAATAAATTGTTTTTTGATGATCCAATAGGTCTTTTACACTTAGGTGTATGGCATCCGGTGTCCTGCCTTTAATCTGATGTGATACCCTTATTTCTGGTTCTGTAATGCTCTGCATGGGAAATACCTTTTGTGCAGCATTCATCACCACATCAATAAATTCCTGATGAGCAATTGTTTTTTCATTATCTTTACTGAAAACCGGGATAATACAGTCATTCTTTAAATGGTAAAGATTGACCGCTTGTGTATTGGCTTCAATGAAGGGCTTGTGTTCATATTGTATCACTTCCATTGGTTTGTGTTCCTGGTGAACTTTAATTCTTTGAAGAGAACTATTAAAATCCTGATAATCATCACTTTGTTCTGATTTTACTTGTTCTTTTGATTTTGTTTCAATTGCAACAGAACCAGGAATAAAATAATCCTGATTTGAATGGTGGGCAGTATCACTATTCATCCTGCTTTCATACAAAGAAATTTCTTTGATATTATGCGCTGGTCTGAGTTCAAATGCTTCTTCTAATGTAGCTGGCCTGATTTTATTAATGGTGTCCATTGGTTGAAAAGTTTTGTGGGTTGGATAATTTGATTAAGAATGATTTTATGGCTTCATACTCAGGCTTTAATTCCTGCTGATATTCCGGGTACTGTTTGTAAATAGCCAAAAGTTCTGCAATCGTATTGCTGGTGCTGATTCTATTGAGAATACTTTCCTTACTGGTATTACTGTTAATACCATATTCTTTAGGGAAGCGCTCATTACCAGGACCAAAATAATCTGTTGAATTTGGAGGATCAATAGAAGGTTCAGAAGAGGTTGCAAAACTTGCAGTTTCTGCAATACCGGAATTACACCAGTCTAAAATCATTCTCCCTGTTTCAGAAGTGATAATAAATTCAGGTTTGTTCATAAATAACCCTGTGCGGTCCTTACTTGCCTTAGCTAAATGGTTTTCATTGACTAGCTCAAAATTTATGGTTAATTCATACTCAAAACCATCTCTAGTAATCTCTTTTGTTCCATGTTTCACTACTTGGGTTTTGCCATTGCTTCCAACATCTAAAGAATAGTCTATTTTTCTCCTGGTAGTGGTAATGATATGACAGCTTGATTGCAGGATTTTATTGATAAATGCTTGATGCCTTGGAGTAACATTAGCCCAGTCCTGAAATCTACCACCCAGTTTCTCGTGAATATCAAGACATCCACCACTACCATTCCATTCATGGCTTGCTGAATCTATGATAATGACTTCAATTCCTGATTTCTCACACAATTCAATAGCCTGAATATATCTTTCAGGAGAGTAAGGAGCTTGTAGATCAAGTACATTATAATTTCCTAAGTCTGAATAAAGAGAAGCAGAGGAGTTTTCTGTATCTATAACAGCTATTCTGCTCCAATCCTGTGTCATTCCATAGGCTAGTAGAAGTGCTGACTTCGTTTTACCGAATCCCGAAGCTCCTGATAGTCCTAATCTGAGCTTTACTTGTTGTCTTTGTGATTGTTTTAATTGCATACGTTTTAAAATTTAATGGTTAATATTCTTTGTTTAAATGTTAATTTTTTAAATGAAAAAAGGTTAATCTCATATTGAAATTAACCTTCGGCTATTATTGATTCTTTTGTATCTAATCTTATAATTCTATTAGTTTGTTTATTTCCTGGTCCAAATCTTCATTTTCAAAATCTTTAAGATAGGTCATCGTAATTTGAACGTCACTATGGCCCATCATCTCTGAAATCTTTGAAACACTTGTTCCTAAATATTTCAGTATAGTTGCAAAACTATGTCTGGCAACGTAAGAGGTAACAGATTTTTCAATACCTGCCAATTTTCCAATTTCTTTTAATTTGGAATTGTACCTGCTTAATACCTTATGTTTCCTATTAGCAATCTGGACAGGTGTCAAATCATCTTTCAGTAGAATCGGAAATACATATTGACTGTTTCTTCCCTGAGCTTTGTATAGATCTATTATCTCCTGCATGGTAGGATTAATCTCGATACTAAAACTGGCTTTAGTTTTAGACCTTACGTAATAAATCCTACCGTCCTGAATATCTGTCCATTTAAGCTTCATAATATCAATAAAGTTCATTCCCCTTGCGTAAATAGAAAACATAAAATAGTTGTATGCTTCAAGTAGATGTGGAGACTTGGATAAATCAACATCTCGGAGCTTTTTAAACTCCTCTATACTGAGCGCCTTTTTATTATTTACTGATTTGAGCTTTGAAACTTTATAAGTCTCAAATGGGTAATTTTCTTTCGTGATAAGCTTACGTTTTATAGCCTTGTTGACCAATGCTCTTAAATGTCTCATCTTAAAGCTTATTCCACCGTTACCGTTCCCTCTCTCTCTTAAACTGACTTCATACTTTTCCAGCAAAACAGGGGTAATATCCCTAAGTCTTAATTTCTTACCTCCAAAACTCACGAAGGAATCTTTGGTATCTTTATATGCCTTCGCATTTCCAATCCTTCCTGACCGAGTTAGTTCATCAATAATTTCATCAAAGAACCCAGCTACAAGGACATTCTGTTCCATTGTTCTATTCTTGAATTTATATTCAAACTCATCAAGATCGAAGTTTTTGTCCTCGTTCTGAAAGTCTCTTATAATCTTATTAGCCCTTGCCTTGAAGCTAATAAGTAGGTTATTTTCAACTTTATAGTCTGGATGCCCTTTCAGGAACTGCTCATTTTCAAAGTGTTCTTTCTTACATTTTAAGCCTAAAGCGATATTTTTTCTTTTTCTATCCTTGATAATTCTAAGGTATACTGTGTACAAATTATTAGACATAGGTCTACTGTCAAGTATAAATTTGATACTTGTGTTCATAATTTATTAATTTTAAAATTGAAGAAATAACTGCCCAATGGGACATTGGTTATATTGGGCAGTTAGATTAATTTAAATGTGTTTGAATTTGCAGAAACTGCAACTTTTACATCCTTTACATGAAATTTCTGGTTCTTCTATAAAGTCCATGTTTTACTGGAATGATGACCTTTCTTTTTTTCCATTGCCGAAGCTTATCATCTATAGTTCTTTCCGGTATATCATGTTTCTTTCCTAATTCAACAGCTTGCGCTCTGGTAAATGGATTACTTAATTCAAACAATAACTTTTCATCATTTTCTGACAATATACCGTCATCAAATGAGTTATAAGTAACCAATGAATGTTTTAAAAATGTTTTTGTTATTCTTAATGCCAACATAAAATCCAGATTGGAGCATATTAATTCTGGACAATTCATACCAGGAGCTAAAATATCATCTATATTACGTAGAGCAGTTAATATCATGGCTACTCTGAATAGAATAAGTCCATGCCTATTAAGGTTAGAGATAAAGGACTGCGGATGAGAATCTAATATCACTCCATGCATAGCAGTAAGTGCTTTGAGAAATTTTCCCACTTGATTTTTAGTGAATTTAAACTCGATTTCTTGTCTACCAGGATGTGACAACGCTGCATAGAGATCAAACACTTTTTTCGCTTCTTCTTCAAATACAGCATTATTGTTCCTGGTACCTGTCGAGAAAACATTCTTAAACTGACTGATTTCATCAAACGTATAAACTATAAATCTCGAATACAAACCATTTTCCTTAGACTGAATCAATGTTTTTAATTGCTCTGGTGTCCCACTCATCACTAAAGACAACTTCGGTTCTTTAATATCTTCAAATATCTTCTCTATTTTTCTACTTATAGATATAGGTTCGTGATGGAAGCACTTTCTCAATATATCAGAATAATTACTCCAGTCATTATTAAGCATATTGCTCATAGTATCCGCCTCCGATTCCATAATAAGTAATCCATATTTAGACGATCCCATATAGGTATACATTTCAGCAGTGGAAATATTTGCAGGCATTGTTTTAATCTCTATTGATGGGCATGGAACGTCATCCTTATCTTTAGAATCTTTCTTTTTCTCTTTACACTCTTTTTCTGCCTTAATACTATTTTTCAATGTCTGATCATGAATTCTATCAATTAAAATCCTTGATTTATTCATTACTCCTTTGCCTGATGCTGCCGGAGCACTAATCAGTACATACAGATTAGGATAAATCTTATCTCCATCATAGGTCCCATAAATATTGGGCAAACAAGTGCTCAATACTCCCAGAGCTGATGTTAATACAATATCTCTTTCACGTCCTGTAAATGGCTTCGTAATATTTTGTAATATTTGAGGTAAACGATAATATACTCCTCCTTCTATTAAATCATTGGTGATACCACCATTTATTTTAATTTTTTCCATATTTAAACGCCTTATCATTACCAATTACTTAATTTAACAGATGCATCGTCCTTAATTTCCATTCTATCATCATATGGATAATACTTAGAATTAACAAGATGGTCGTGGATAATTCCGTTTGTGAAAAAAGCTAAATAATTTAGCAATAAAAATTCCAACTGATTATCGTAACTATTACTGAAAATGGGAGTTATAATATCAATTGAATCAGTATAACAAATAATACTTACTCCACGATAGGTCTTATCTTTTATTTCATAGTTAAACATATTATCTTCAAACTCTACAATTGTAAGATTCTTTATTATCTTCAGAATTCTTTTGTTAAACTCTGAAACATCTATACTTCTTTCAAAATATATTGAATATACATTACAATAATTACACATATCTTTTCTCATTTCTTATTTTTGTTAATAATTCTTCTTCTAAACTCGCTACACTTTTGTTCTCATTTTGAAGCATCCAGCTATCCAAATCTGTTTTCTTGAAATAGATCTTTCCGCCATTGGGTTTGAAATACCGGATTGCTCTCTGTGAGGTTTGCTTATAAAGGAAGCTTTTTGATACATCCAAGTATCCGAGAGCTTCTTTAAAGCTTAAGATTTCCTTTTCAACCATTATAGGCTGTAGAGGAAAATTCTGATTTAAATTATTTTTTTGCATCTGAAATTAATTTTATAGAAGCCCTGAGCTCATTCAATTTGGACTTCAAATTTTCGATGCAAAGAAAAGTAAGGAATACCCTTATAATCAATAGAATTACCCTGACATCAGAGTATATCAGGGTATATTAGTGTATGTTTATAGAATTATAGTTGAGAAATAATATCGTCTATAAGTTCTTGCTGTGATGATTTATTACCAGACATACCGTACTTGGCTGAAGACAGTTGCTTTGAAGTAAATTCTGATCCGTCTTTATTTCTGAATAGAGCAGGGAGATAATAATTCTCATCATTAAGATAAGAAGCTTCAATACGTCTGTTATCTATTAATTGCCTGAAAAAGTACACCAGTAAAGGCTTATTTGTTGTATTATTTTTAGGGCTTTTTGCGATCCAGTGGATTCCTTTATCTATTTTCTGACCTGTAAATGCTTTGATAAAATCTTCTTTAGTACAATAAATGAGAGAATGATCAATTAATAGGGAATACAGCGTTTCTAGTTTAGAGATTACGTTTTCTCCTTCTTTTACAATAAAATGAAGAGGAGGGAAACTGGGAAATTGTTCCTTTTCTTGAAAAACAAGCTCTTCTATGTTTTGAAAAGCTATTGTTCTATATTGATCCAGAAACGTGTACTTATCAATTAAGGCTTTTGTGAAGATTTCTGTTAGTTGGATATTAAGGCTGTTTAGGTAAATCAGAACTTTATTTTTGCTTAGTTTTCGTTGAAGTTCAAGAGCTTTATTTACATTACTAAACCCCTTATTTAACAGATTGAGAACCATATTTCCGGCTTCTTCACTAAAAGCAAAGGTTTGTACAGGGTTTTCATCATCTGTATAGTAGTCTTTTAGTATGGAAACCTGCATTTTTTCTTTATCAATACCATTAGGTACAATCCTTGGTGCAATCGAATCAAGTTTAAAAGAATTGTAAAAACTATTTAAGTTGGCATCTATCTTTTGAAGATAAAGCTCAAGGTTTTTGAATGGATATAGCAGTTCATTATTCACAACATAAAAATAATAAAATGTTGCAGTATTGTTGCAGTCAAAAAATAAAAAAAGCACCTACATTTCTGTAAGTGCTTGATTTTAAGAGTGGTCCCACCTGGGCTCGAACCAGGGACCACCTGATTATGAGTCAGGTGCTCTAACCAACTGAGCTATAGGACCTCAAAACTTGGTTAAATTTTGTGTTTGCAAAAATAGTAAAATTTCTTTCACTACAAAATTTTTTATTGCTTTTCTTGGCAAAGTTCTACCAGCACGCCGTTTGTAGATTTTGGATGAAGGAACACAACTAATTTGTTATCAGCACCTTCTTTCGGTTCTTCAGAGATAAATTGAAATCCTTCTTTTTTTAATCTTTTTACTTCCTCCAGAATATTTTCTACCCCAAATGCTAAATGATGGATCCCTTCACCCTTTTTTTCAATGAATTTTGAGATCGGACTTTCAGGATTACTCGCTTCAAGAAGTTCAATTTTACTTTCTCCGGTTTCATAGAAAGAAGTTATCACTCCTTCCCTTTCTACAGTTTCCTGCTTATAGGATTCTTTTCCTAATAATTTAGCAAAAAGTTCGTCAGAAACACCTAAAGACTTTACGGCAATACCGATATGTTCTAGCTTCATAAATACTAATAAATATAATTAATTCGTAAATTTGATACGATCGCTGAATTTCAAAGTATCAATTCAAACAAAAGTACTAAATTTGCATAAATTATGGAAAGTAACAGACAAAGAAAAGTAGCACAGATCATTCAGGAGGACTTCGCAGAACTTTTCCGCAAGCAGGCTGCTGAAAGCAAACAAAGTATATTGGTATCCGTTTCAGATGTAAAAGTAACGGCAGATTTAGGTATTGCGAAGATTTATTTAAGCATCTTCCCTCAGGAATACCGTACAGCAGTAATGAAGGAGATTGAAGAAAACAAACCTCAGTACAGAAATTTCATCGGCCAGAAAATGGCAAAACAGGTACGTATCATTCCGCAGCTTAACTTTTACTTAGATACAGCTCTTGATGACGTAGAAAGATTAGAAAGAGAATTAAGAGGCGAAGGCGACAACCCTGTTCTATAGACCTTGAAGAATATTGCATTTTACATAGCATCCAGATACCTTTTGGCAAAAAAAGGCAGTACCGCTGTAACATTTATTACATGGCTGGCAGTAGGTGCCATGACGGTTGCTGTGGCTGCAATGTTCGTTATTATTTCAGTATTCTCAGGACTTGAAGATCTGAACAAGGACTTAATCTCTAATCTTCATGCAGACCTGACCTTAAAAAGCACATCAGGCAAAACCATTAAAAACCTGGATCAGGTTAATAAGATTTTAAACAGTAATAAGGAAATTAGCAGCTATTCCCGGGTTATTGAAGAAAAAGTATATATCAGTTTCAATGGAAAAGGTGATATTGCTTATTTACGAGGCGTTGATTCTGCATATATAAAAGTAAATCCCATCAATAAAGAGATATTTTATGGAACTTATCCAAGTTTCAAATACTCGAATGAAGTTTTGATGGAAAACAGTCTTGATAACCGATTATCAATTCCTGTAGATTCTTCCAATCATTATGCAACCGTTTTCATGCCAAAGCCGGGAACCGGAATCATCAGTAAAGAAGAAGATATTTATAATAAAAGAGATATTCTGGTAACGGGCGTTTTCCCTGGAAAAGATCAACTGGACAATTACATTATTTCTCCTATTGAACTTACTGAAGAATTATTAAGCCTTCCGAAAAATTCAGCTTATCAGATTGTTATTAAATTAAAAAATCCTGAAAATGCTGATGTTGTAAAACAAAACCTGCTGTCTTCTCTTGGTAAAAATATTGAAATCAAGACGAAGGAAGAGGAAAATGCAGCATTCTGGAAGATGATTAATACTGAAAAATTATTCATCTACCTTATTTTCGCACTGGTTATTTTCATTACTACTTTCAACCTCGCCGGAGCAATTATTATTTTACAGCTTGACAAGAAAGAACAGGCTAAATCTCTTATTTCATTAGGCTTTCCTCTAAGCCATTTGAGAATGACCTATTTCTATACCGGAATTCTTATTGTTATTTCCGGAGTAATTACCGGTTTAATCTTCGGAACAGCCTTGTGCTATTTCCAGCTTTACACAGAATTTTTCAGAGCAAATGAAGTATTGCCGTTCCCTGTAAAAATCGTTGGTAAAAACTATCTTATCGTTGCTCTTACTGCATCAGTATTCGGAATTGCCATCTCATGGTTCTTCTCAAAAATCAGCAAAGAGTATATTACTAAAAATTAATATATTAACTTTATATATTTAACCGAAATAAACTTTTAGGGTTTCATTTTTTTGTACCTTTACGCCCCAATTTTAAAAAAATGAAACGAATTTTATCTTTTTTTCTACTAAGCATTGCATTTGCTAATGCATTTGCTCAAGCACCTGCTGGTTATTATAATGCAGCAAACGGTTTTACAGGTGCCGCTCTTAAAACAGCCCTTAAAGGAATCATAGAAAACGGACATGTGGACCATGGATATGACGGATTATGGACTGCTTACAATACTACAGATATTGACACTTCTTATGAAAATGACGGTACCGTTTTAGATATTTACTCCGAAAATCCTATAGGCCCGGATCCATATAATTATACACCGGGTTTAAAAAAATGTGGAAACTATTCCAATGAAGGTGACTGCTATAATCGTGAACATATCGTTCCTCAGAGTTTATTTGGACAACAATCACCAATGGTGGCAGATGTTCACTTTATTCGTGCTACTGACGGAAAAGTAAATGGCATGAGATCAAATTACCCATTCGGTAAAGTAGGGTCTACTAGTTTTCTTTCTAAAAATGGTTCCAAACTGGGGAACTCAGTATCTGCAGGCTATGGAGGAACCGTATTTGAACCTATTGATGCCTTCAAAGGAGATGTGGCCAGAATGATCTTTTATTTTGTAACAAGATATGAAGATAGACTTTCTACGTTCACTACTGGTAATATACTTGGAGGATCTGCTTTTCCAGGTCTTCAGCCTTGGGAACTTCAACAACTTTTACAATGGCATGCTATGGATCCTGTATCTGCTGCAGAAATTGCGAGAAATAATGCATCCTATGCATTCCAGGGAAACAGGAATCCCTTCATTGATAACCCTTCTTATGTTGATTTAATCTGGGGATCACCAGTTGTAGACAACCAAGCCCCTACAGCTCCTACAAATCTTGTTGCTAACAATCCTACTGCTAACACAATGGGCCTAAGCTGGACTGCTGCAACAGATAATGTTGGGGTAACAGCCTATGATATTTATGTAGGTACTACATTAAAAACCACTGTTTCAGGAACATCAACAACAGCTACTGTAACAGGATTATCTCCGCTTACTTCATATAACTTCTATGTAATAGCTAAAGATGCATTTGGCAATGCCTCTCCGCAAAGTAATGTAGCATCAGGAACTACCCTTGACGGACCTGTAGGAGGTGGAAGCTGTGGAACTGAAAACTTTAACAATGTACCTGGTACAGATAATGGCTATATTGAAAGAGTTTGGACTAATAATGGTATCACCTGGACCGCAACAAACGCAAAAGTGGATGAACCAATCAATACTACAAGAGCAATCACTTTGAGAACCGGAGACCTTACAAGTTCTTCCATTGCAGGTGGTATAAAAAGTTTAACGCTGACTACTCAAAGAAAACTCTCAGGCTCAAATGGCAATTTAAATGTCATCATTAACGGAACTACTGTAGGTACTATTCCATATACTTCTGCAGCTACAACTACAACACTTGATAATATTAACATCAGTGGGGATATAATTATCAAAATTACAAGCACAACTTCAAACAGACCTACACTGGATGATTTAAGCTGGACATGCTATAGCGGATCATTAGCAACTTCTGAAATTAAAAAAGACAAGCCTGAATTTACAATCTACCCTAACCCGGTAAGAAACAATGAACTGCATGTAAAAGGGGAAAACCTTAGCAAAATCTCAAAAGCTGAGATCTATGATCTTTCAGGAAAAGTAATTGAAACGCTTGCCAATCCTTTCAAAAGCGCCAATAAAATTAACCTTAAAGGTTTATTGAAAGGAACTTACATCTTAAAAACAGATAATTTCTCTACTAAATTTATCGTAGAATAATTAATATAAAATATTTCAAACTAAAGGCCGGATTTTTCCGGTCTTTTTTTATAATTTTGATGTATGGATTCCAATAAAAAATTAGGATTGATAGGACGAAATATTTCCTATTCCTTTTCTAAAAAATTCTTCGAAAATAAGTTTCAAAAGCTTATGCTTAAAGGGTTCTCCTATGATATTTTTGATTTAAACGAAATCAATGAAGTAGAAAACCTTTTTTCTTCACCTGAATTATTAGGCTTCAACGTTACCATTCCCTATAAAGAGCAGATCATCAATTATCTTGATGAATTAAGTGATGAGGCTGAAAAAATTGGCGCTGTAAACTGTGTTTTAATTCAAAACGGTAAAAAAACCGGATATAATACAGATGCTTTCGGTTTTGAAAAGACCCTTCTTCTTCACAAAAAACCATCACAGGATAAAGCACTGATCTTAGGAAACGGAGGAGCTGCAAAAGCAGTAAAGTATGTTTTAGACAAACATAATATCCAATCCCAAACCATTTCAAGAAGTACCGAAATCAATTTTGAAAATCTGGATAAGGAAACTGTACAGGAGCATAAGATTATTATTCAATGTACTCCAGTAGGGACCTTCCCGAATGTTGAAGACTGCCTGGCTTTTCCTTTCGATGCGCTTTCCCCGGAACATTTAGTTATCGATTTAATTTACAACCCAAACTATACACAGTTTATCATCAATGCTTCCGAAAAAGGAGCAAAAACAGTAAACGGTTATTATATGCTTGAGCAGCAAGCAGAAAAAGCTTGGGAAATTTGGAATTTTCAAAAAAAATAACATAAATTAGTACTTTAATTGGCCTCACAGCTATATTTAAAGGATATTAACGCCACTCACATAAAAGATTTGCTATGACTACAGAAAACAATCTTTCTGAAAACGAAGAAAAGAAAAATCCTAACGAAGTATCTCAGGAAACATCGGAAAACACCGTTTCTCATGATGCCAATCCCCATGAAGATGATGCTGAACACCTGGAAGAACATGAAGATGTTGAGATCTCTCTGGCTGATGCCCTGAAAGAAATGGAAAAGCTCATCAATGCACCCGATGCAGGTGAGAATTCCAAAAAATTCAATCAGCTGAAAGAAAAAGCAAGTCATCACATCCATGATGAAGTGGAAGACAAAAAACATGAGTTTGTAGAAGCAGGAAATGCTCCGGAAAATTTCAGTTACGAGCATCCTTCACAAGCGAAATTCTCTGCATTAATCAATATTTTTAAAGAGAAGCATGACGAATTCCAGAAAGGACAGGAAGAAGAACAGAAAAAGAATTTGGAACACCGTCAGACCATTATTGAAAGATTAAAAAATTTATATACCAATTCAGAACCGGGGACCAATCTTTTTAAATCCATCCGTGAAATAAAAGAAGAATGGTCAAAGGCCGGACAGGTTGCAAAATCAGAATTTAAAATTCTTAACAATAATTATTTTCACCATCTGAACCAGTTTTATCAGATGCTGGATCTGAATAAAGAATTTTTGGAGCAGGAATACAGCCACAATCTTGAAAAAAGACAGCACATCATCGCCCGAGCTCAGGAACTGGAGAATGAACCTGTTATTCAGAAAGCTTTAAATGAACTTCAGTATCTTCATAAACTCTGGAAAGAAGAAGCAGAGCCTGTAGCTGAAGAGTTCCGTGAGAAAACATGGGAAGAGTTTAAGGAAATTTCCAATAAAATTCACGAAAGAAAATCTGAGCTTTCCGCATCTATTGAAAAAGAACAGGCTGCCAATCTTGAGAAAAAAAATCAGATCATCGCTGAGATCAAGAAACTTTCAGAACCTTCTGAAACGCCTAATCACAATTACTGGCAGAATGCCATTAAAATAGTTGAAGACCTGCGTTCAGATTTCTTAAAAACAGGAAGTGTTCCCAGAAAACTGTCTAACCAGAACTGGAATGATTTCAAAACAACATTAAGAGGATTTAATACAACAAAAAATAATTATTATAAATCTTTAAAAGGTTCCCAACAGGCTAATCTGGAAGAAAAGCTAAAGCTGATCCAGACCGCTCAGGACAATCAGAATAATGAAGAATGGGATATTGCTGTTCCACTGTTCAAAAAGCTTCAGGAAGACTGGAAAAAGATCGGACACGTTCCAAAGAGCATGACCAACAAAATTTGGGATGAGTTCCGTGATGCCTGTAACGCCTTCTTTAACAATTACAGAGAAAAGAGTAATACTTCTACTGATAACTGGAAAGAAAATTACAAAAATAAGAAAGCCCTTCTTGATGAATTGAAAATGGTTTCCAATGAAGAAGGAAGTATTGAAAAAATTGAAGCCATTAAAACAGCATGGAATAATATTGGAAAAGTTCCAAGAGATAAGATCTCCATCAACTCTGAGTTCAATAAGACTTTAAGAGAAAAATTGAAGATCAATAAAATCAATGAGCTGGAATTGAAAGAGGAAGGATTATCAGAAAATCAGCTTACTGATAAAGCAAGAAAGATCAAAAACCAGATTTCCGATCTTGAAGCTGAAATTGTTAAGCTAGAAAACAACCTTTCATTCTTCAATAAACCATCAAGAGAGAATCCTCTATTAAGGGATACTTATAACACCATTGATGAAAAGAAAGCTCATCTGGAAACGTTAAAGCAGAATCTTCACAATATTATTGCAGGAGAATAAATCTTAACACAATAAATAAAGGCGGAGCAAAGCAATTTGTCTTCGCTTTTTCTTTTTATAAATATGAATAACGACGAACTTTATATTAAACGATGTATTGAACTGGCCCAGAAAGCTCTGGGTAAAACCTACCCCAACCCACTTGTAGGAAGTGTGATTGTTTACAAAGGTGAAATCATTGGTGAGGGCTACCATCATAAAGCAGGAGAAAACCATGCAGAGATCAATGCCATTAATTCTGTGAAAGACAAAACTCTGATTCCAGAATCAACAATCTATGTTTCTCTGGAGCCTTGTGCACACTACGGTAAAACTCCCCCATGCGCTTTAAAAATTAAAGAATTAGGTTTCAAAAAAGTAGTTATCGGTGCTATGGATTCCCATGATAAAGTAAACGGAAAAGGGAAAAAGATCATTCAGGATGCAGGAATAGAGGCTGTTTCCGGAATTCTTGAAAATAAATGTATTGAACTGAACAAAAGATTTTTTACCTACCACGAAAAGAAAAGGCCTTACATCATTTTAAAATGGGCAGAATCCGGTGATGGATTTCTGGATAAAGATTTTAAACCAACTGCTGTCTCCAATGCGTTAGTTAATCAGTTTGTTCATCAGTTAAGAGCAAACGAGCATGCTATTTTGGTAGGAACACAAACTGCTTTAAATGATAATCCCAGCCTTACTGTAAGAAATGTTGAGGGAATAAACCCAATCAGAATTTTAATTGATTTTGACCTGAAAGTTCCGGATGACTTTAAGATTTACAACAATGAAGCCAGAACATTAGTTCTAAACAGTAGTAAAGAAGGAGCGCAAGAACATATTCAATTCATTAAAATCAAAAAAGAGAATTTCTTATCTGATTTGATGGAAATATTATACAATGAACAAATTCAGTCTATTATCATAGAAGGAGGCCGCTTTACCTTACAGCAATTTATTGACGCAGATCTTTGGGACGAAGTTATCATTATTAAAAATGAAAACCTGGAACTAAGGAACGGTACAAAAGCCCCGGAATTCAATCATAGCGTTAACAAAACTGAAAGCTATAGGGATAATACTATTTCTTTTTATAAATCAAAATAACCTCATTTATCCCATTAACATGGAGTAATTTATTACCTTAATAATATCTGCCACACCTTGGCGGAGCTACAGTTTCTCTTGCTAAATAAAAATATTGTAATAAACAACAAAAGAGCAGTTTTGCTCTTTTGCTTTTTATATAAGACACAGCATATTAAAAATTTAGTAGCCTAATTAACTTTATATTGAATTCATATATTTGCAAAAACTAATAACCTTTATATGAATAAATATTTTACGTTTTTACTATTGGGATTTATATCTTTTTTTGATGCTCAGGAATGGAAATTTTTAACCCCCGTAAAATCTTTTTCCATCATTACTAATCTCGAAGTTACGCCCGATCAAACATTATATATGCTTGATCAGTCTCAATATGGAGTGGTAGCATCTTCAAAGGATGGTGGACATACATGGAGAAAACTCTTCAGAAATGAAATATACAGAGATATTCAAATGCTCAACAACAATATAGGATTTATATTAACCCAAACCGGAATTTATAAAACCACAGATGGATTTAATACTTCTGTTTCTAAATCAGCAAATGCTGCTTTTTTAAGAAGTTTTTATTTTGTAAATGAATCTGTAGGTTTTCTTGGCGGTAATTCGGGTGTTATATACAAAACATTAAATTCAGGGAATTCATTCTCTTTTGTTTCATTACCTGAACAAAGTAACATCAATGATATCTTTTTTATAGATGAAAATATCGGATTTGTATGCGCCGCTAATGGAAAAGTCTATAAAACAACAAACCAGGGAGCAAACTGGACCGTTACAAGTCTAAGCTCAACCAGTATTAATAAAATTCTTTTTATTAATAACACAGATGCTTTTATTGTAGGAAATAACGGTAAACTTTTTAAAACAAATGATCAAGGTGTAAATTGGTCTCCAGTAACTATTTCAGCAACTTATAATTTGAATGATATAAAATTTTACTCCAGCCAGCTTTATATTGTTGGTGATGACAATAGAATTTATAAGTCTTCAGATTTGGGACAAACCTGGACGAATCAAAGATTAATTAATACGTATCCTTACTTCAACCTTAATTCGATTGGTATTTTAAATGGTAATATGATCGTTGGAGGAGAATCAAACATTTATAAATCTGCAGACACAACAAACTGGAGTATTTTGGTTCCCGGAATTTATCCTTCCGAATTAAAAAGTATTTCTTTTGCAAATGACAATCAAGGAACTATCACAGGAAGCGGATCTACCGGATTCTACAGTGTTGTTTACCGTACAACAGACGGTGGTCACAATTGGATCAATCAAATGACAACATTTACATTGAATGCTTATAAAGGTGTACAATTAAAAGAAAATGGAAAAGGCATTCTTGTTGGCAACGGAAATTATGCTTTAACATCAAATTTTGGTCAGACATGGAGCAGTTTCAGTTCAACCAATCCAGCAACATACCCTTCTGCATTTTGGATTAAAAATAATGGTGATATTTTATTAGGCACTGCATCACCTTATGTAAGTCCGCCAAATGGAATACATTTCATATCACCACCTTCCACAGCTTCCCAATTTACAGACATGGGAAAAATAGAAAGTATTCAGTTCTATAACGATATGATTGGCTATGCAGGCGGCTCGCAAAAATTGTATAAAACTACGGACGGAGGAATTACCTGGACTTCTGTTTTCGAAGCAACAGGTTATTTAAATTCCGTAAATGTAATTAGCGCTACTAAAATAACTATATCTGCAAACTACGGAAAAACATACACGAGCAATAATTCAGGAGCAACATGGGTAGATACTACAAATTCTAATTCTTCTAAGTTTTATTTTCTCAATGAAAATCTAGGCTTTTATTATGATTCTAATAATGACCTCTACAGAACCACAGACGGAGGCGCTACCTCACAACTTGTAGTTTCCAGTGCAAGCAATTATGATTTAAGTCTTGCCAATATTAATGCTTATAAATATTTCAATAATAAAGTTATCGCTGTAGGAAATTATTCGGATATCTATATCGTTGACTTTTCAAATCTATCTTTAGCAACTAATGAAAATGATATTGTAAACAAAAATAATTCACAATTATTAATATATCCTAATCCAGCAAGTTCTTCTATTTTTTTTAAAACAAATGTTGTTTTAGATAAAGTTCAGCTTTATGATACAAATGGAAAAAAAGTTCTATGTAGCAAGGAAAATAATGGCATCAATATATCACATTTACCACAAGGAGTTTACTTTGTGAAGTTTGAATCCAATGGTAAATGGCTCACTCAAAAGATCATTAAAAAGTAAAATACATTAATAAGCCATCAATTCAGATGGCTTATTTTTTTTATATTGCTGAAATTTACAAAGCAATTAATATTTTTGTAGGATTCAAAGAAGGAATACAAATGCAGTTCGAATATAAAACCATAGAAAAACCCATAGAAAACACTTTATTAAAAGAGAAAGGAAGCAAGTTTATCGGATTTGCCTTTCCGGTTACCAATGAAAAGGAGCTAAAAGCTGCATTGGAAAAAATCAGGGAAGAGCATCCTAAGGCAACACATCATTGTTATGCTTTCAGAATGGGTTTAAATGGTGAAAATTACAGAGCTAATGATGATGGAGAACCTTCAGGAAGCGCCGGTCTTCCTATTTACAATCAACTCTTAGCCAATGAAATCACCAATGTTCTTGTTATTTCAGTACGTTATTACGGAGGAACTAAATTAGGCGTTTCCGGTCTGGTAAAAGCATATAAGGAATCTGCAAAGATCACATTGGAAGAAGCCAATATCGTTACAAGAGAGCTGGAAACTGAAATTGAGATCCGGTTCAACTTCAATCAGCAGAATATTATTTTTACCCTGCTTTCAAAATTTGATGCCAAGGTTATCAACTTCGATGCGAATGAAAACTGCATACTTAAAGCCTCATTAAAACTGGCACAAAAAGAAAGCATCTCAGAAAAATTATCTGAGATGCAATATGTTTCATTTGAATTTACTGATTAATCCCTTCTTCCACCGAGAAGCAGAGATCCCCAGTAAAGAAGCTGGGCTAAAGACCCTAAAGCGGCTACTACATAAGTTCTTGCTGCCCACTTTAAGCTATCCTGAACGCCAACAAACTCTTCAGCAGTTACAGTACCTGTATCTTTAAGCCATTTCATGGCTCTGTTACTGGCGTCATATTCTACCGGTAATGTTACAAAAGCAAACAGTGTAGTCACTGCAAACATCGCCACACCAATCGCCAGAATGGCTGTATTTCCGTTAGGGTTTTCTACTGTTCTGGTTGCCGCCATTATCGCAATACCTGCAATAAGAACAAACTGCATCAGATTGGAACTTATATTAACAACAGGAACTAATTTTGAACGTAAATTCAACATTGAGTATCCTACCGCATGCTGAACGGCATGTCCACATTCGTGAGCTGCAACAGCGGCTGCGGCTGCATTTCTCTGCATGTAAACACCTTCAGAAAGATTTACTGTTTTATCTGCCGGATTATAGTGGTCCGTAAGCTGTCCGGGAACTGATATTACCTGAACATCATTAATCCCGTTATCTCTCAACATTTTTTCCGCCACCTCTTTCCCCGAAAGACCATTTCGAAGATGTACGTTGGAATAATATTCAAATTTTGATTTCAATCTGGAAGAAACCCACCAGCTCACCAGCATTGAAATACCAATAATGATATAATAACCCATCATTTTTATTTAGATTTTGTGTTCAATTTTTAAGCATAATGATATAAAAACTGTGCCAAAGTATACGATTTTATTATTTATATTTGTCCTCAAATTACTCTCAAAAAACATGTCAACAGTTTCAATTATTGAAGTAAAAACTCCCGATCAGCTCAAGCAATTCGTAAGGTTTCCTATGGATCTGTACAAAAACAATCCGTACTACGTTCCATCTTTTATCAATGATGAAATCAACATCTGGAATGCTGATGAAAATCCTGCGCTTCAATATTCTGAAGCAAAACAGTATTTGGCTTACAGAAATGACAAAATTGTAGGAAGAATTGCTGTTCTTATCAACCACAAAGAGGAAAAAGAATTAGGGATACGAAAAGTACGTTTTGGATGGATAGATTTTATTGATGACGAGGAGGTTTCCAAGGCTCTGCTTCAAAAAGCAATTGACTACGCCAAAGAAAAAAATATTGATAAGATTGAAGGCCCAATGGGGTTCACCAATCTTGACAAAGCAGGAATGCTGATTAAAGGCTTTGATCAGCTGGCAACTATGATCGGAATTTACAATCATGATTATTACCCAAGACATCTTGAAAAACTGGGATTGGTAAAAGAAAAAGAATGGGTAGAATTTGAGATTAAATTTCCTGATTCTTTACCTGAAAAAATCCATAAATTTAATCAGCTGATTTCTGAGAAATACAAGTTGAAGGTTTTAAGATTTAAAACTAAAGAAGAAATTCTTCAGTATGTAGATGCTATGTTTGATCTTTTGGATGAAACTTACAAACATCTTTCTACCTACACTCCTATTTCTGATGAACAGCGTAAAACCTATAAAGAAAAGTACTTCAAACTTATTGATAAAGACTTTATTGTTTGTATTGCTGACGAGAACAACAGCCTTATTTCCTTTGCGATCACGATGCCTTCTTATTCAAAAGCATTGCAAAAATCCGGAGGAAAACTACTTCCGTTCGGATGGTGGCATTTTTTAAGAGCCGGAAAGAAAAATGACAGGGCTAACTTCTATCTCATCGGTATTCATCCTGACTACCAGAGAAGAGGTGTTACCTCCATCATTTTCAAAGAAATCTTTGATACCTTCAAGAAGAAAGGAGTAAAAACACTGGAAACAAATCCTGAACTGGAAGAAAACAAAAGTATTCAACTTCTATGGCAGGACTATAATCCTGTGAATCACAAGAGAAGAAGAACATACTCACTTGAAATAAATGATAAATGATGAGTGATGAGTAGTTCTATT
The DNA here is from genome assembly GCF_003815975.1 of Chryseobacterium bernardetii. NCBI lineage: Bacteria > Pseudomonadati > Bacteroidota > Flavobacteriia > Flavobacteriales > Weeksellaceae > Chryseobacterium > Chryseobacterium bernardetii. The sequence continues at coordinate 2,015,114 of NZ_CP033932.1, read as the reverse complement.
TACTCATCCACACTAAGACTCTCTCACCCCAAACACTTTCTCTTATGAAGCCACAACTTATCATTTTTGCTGTTTTAATCGCAGGATTTATCGCTTACAATTTCTTTTTTCAATCACAGGATGGCAGAACAAATACTGTCATAAACATTATTTTTGCGAGTATTCTTTTTGGATATATTGCATTGATGGCTTATTCTCTTCTTAAAAAAATGAAGAAATAATTTGTTATTTTTATTGATTCTAAATTGTAGCTTTTCTCTATTTTCACCTTACTTTTAAGCTGATAAATTTCATGCTTTCTTGTTTATTCGTTAAATTTGCAAATTGAGATAATAATGCAAAAATGAATTTACCTGAAAGTTATATTCCAATCCTCATCCAGGCAGGTGTAGCAGTAGGATTTGTCGCTGTTTCATTACTTGGAGCACATTTCTTAGGTCCACAACAGAAAAAAGGAAATTCTGTTAAAAACCAGAGCTGGGAATGTGGGGTTCCTGTAGAAGGAAATGCTAGAACACCATTTTCTATCAAATACTTCCTGACTGCGGTATTGTTCGTACTATTCGATATTGAAATCGTATTCTTTTATCCTTATGCGGTAAACTTCAGAGAATTCGGTATGGAAGGATTCCTTGCTGTGCTTACGTTCGTTGCAATCTTCTTCGTAGCGTTTTTCTATGTTTGGAAACGTGGTGCATTAGATTGGGATAAATAAATTTTAATTAAAAGATTGAATGTATTTAAGTAATTTAAAGATTTTCAAGATCTTATTTTTTTAATCTTTAAATATTTTTTAATCTTTAAATATTTACTAAAATGTCAGATAAAAAACCAGTAATAAGAACAGATGCACCTGCTCCCGAAGGATATGAAGGAGAAGGGTTTTTCGCAACAAAACTGAGCAGTGTAATCGGAATGGCAAGAAAATTTTCACTTTGGCCATTACCATTTGCAACCTCTTGTTGTGGTATTGAGTTTATGGCGACCCTGAACCCTACTTACGATGCTTCAAGGTTTGGTATGGAAAGAAACTCTTTCTCTCCAAGGCAAGCAGATATGCTAATGGTTTGCGGAACTATATCAAAGAAATTAGGACCAGTCCTGAAAGAAGTATACACTCAGATGGCTGAGCCAAAATGGGTGGTAGCAGTAGGAGCTTGTGCTTCCAGCGGTGGTATTTTTGATACGTATTCTGTACTTCAGGGAATTGATAAGATTATTCCGGTAGACGTTTACGTTCCCGGATGCCCTCCAAGACCAGAACAGATTATTGAAGGAGTAATGCAGGTACAGGCTCTTGCAGAAAGCGAAAGCATCAGAAGAAGAGACATGCCTGAATATCAGAAATTATTAGATTCTTACAACATAAGCAACTAAACGGAAATGACAAACGAATTTGTATTAGAAGCCATCACCAGAGAATTTCCGGAATCTGTTATTTCAAGTTCAGAACCTTATGGAATGCTGACGATTGAAGTGAAGAAAGAAGATATCAAGAAAATCATTCACTATCTTAAAGACTCAACACTGGAAATCAACTTCCTTACAGATATATGCGGAATCCATTATCCTGAATTCCCTGAAAAGGAAATAGGTGTTGTATATCATCTGCATAACATGATGGCCAACTTCAGATTACGTCTGAAGATCTTCATGTCCAGAGAAAACATCGAAGTAGACTCTCTTACGGATCTATATGCCGGTGCTAACTGGATGGAAAGAGAAACGTATGACTTTTATGGGATTAAATTTAAAGGGCACCCGGATCTTAGACCTATTTTGAATATGGAAGATCTTGGATACCACCCAATGTTGAAGGAATATCGCCTTGAAGACGGTACAAGAACCGATAAGGATGATAATATGTTCGGAAGATAAAAAATAATGCAATAAGCAGTAAGCAGTAAGCAATAAGCTTAAAGCCTAGAGCCTATAGCCTAAAGCATTTAAATTATGAAAGATAACTCATTATCTAATATACTAAACCAATACGAAAGTAAGGAACAGATTGACGGACAGCTATACACCCTCAATTTAGGGCCTACCCACCCTGCCACTCACGGGATTTTCCAGAATATCTTAACGATGGACGGAGAAAGAATCCTTCACGCAGAGCAAACAGTAGGATATATCCACAGAGCATTTGAGAAAATTTCTGAAAGAAGAAACTATGCTCAGATCACTACCCTTACTGACCGTATGAATTACTGTTCTGCACCCATCAACAACCTTGGTTGGCACATGACCGTGGAAAAACTGATTGGTGTTGAAGTTCCAAAGCGTGTAGACTATATGCGTGTTATCCTGATGGAGCTTGCAAGAATCGGTGATCACCTGATCTGTAACGGGGTAACCGGGATGGACTCAGGAGCAATTACAGGTCTTACTTATATGTTCATCGAAAGAGAACGTATTTATGATATGTATGAGCAGATCTGTGGAGCAAGGATGACTACTAATATGGGAAGAATTGGAGGATTTGAAAGAGATTTCACACCTAAATTCCATGAGTTAATCAAGGATTTCCTGAAAACTTTCCCACCAAGATTCAAAGAATTCTGTACTCTATTAGAAAGAAACAGAATTTTCATGGACAGAACCATCGGTACAGGAGCTATTTCTGCCGAAAGAGCATTAAGCTACGGTTTCACAGGTCCTAACTTACGTGCAGCAGGAGTAGATTACGATGTGAGAGTTGCACAACCTTATTCTTCATACCAGGACTTCGACTTCATTATTCCTGTAGGAACTTCAGGAGATACTTACGACCGTTTCATGGTGCGTCAGCAGGAAGTCTGGGAATCAATCAAAATTATCAAACAAGCATACGAAAACCTTCCGGAAGGACCATTCCACGCAGATGTTCCTGATTTCTATCTTCCTGAAAAGGCAGATGTATATCAGAAAATGGAAGCTTTGATCTACCACTTCAAAATTGTAATGGGAGAAACTGATGTACCGAAAGGAGAAGTTTACCATGCAGTAGAAGGCGGAAACGGAGAATTAGGTTTCTATCTTGTGAGTGACGGAGGAAGAAGTCCTTACAGACTTCACTTCAGAAGACCATGTTTCATCTACTATCAGGCATACCCTGAAATGATTACAGGTTCTGTAATTTCAGATGCCATTGTAACGATGTGTAGTATGAATATTATTGCGGGAGAATTAGACGCATAATATAACAGACAAAAAGATAAAAGAAGAAAGAATAAAGACTTTCTTCAAATTAAATAAAAATGAATTTAGATCACGAATCAAAAGGTCTTTTCTCTTGGTTCTTTGTTCTTTAATCTATATAACAAAATGAGCGAAACAATAGCTTTTAAACCGGAAAGTTTAGCACAGGTACACAAAATTATCGCAAGATACCCTGAAGGAAGACAGAAATCTGCTCTTCTTCCTGTACTTCACTTGGCACAGAAAGAATTCGGAGGATGGTTAGATGTTCCTGTAATGGATTATGTTGCCGGACTATTAAGTATCAAACCTATCGAAGTATATGAAGTGGCTACTTTCTATACCATGTTCAATATGAAACCGGTAGGTAAATATGTTTTGGAGGTTTGCAGAACTGGACCTTGTATGGTTTGTGGAAGCGAAAAAATCCTGGATCATATCAGAACGAAACTGAACATTAAAGATGGAGAAACTACGGAAGATGGTATGTTCACCTTAAAGCCTGCTGAATGTCTTGGAGCATGTGGTTATGCACCCATGATGCAGTTAGGAAAGTTCTTTCATGAAAATTTAACGATAGAAAAAGTAGACGAAATCCTTGAGCTTTGCAGACAGGGGCAGGTTGCTTTAGACTAATAGAAATTTTAAATTCTAAATTTTAGACTTTAAATTATTCACTTAACGTTTAATCATAATTAATGCAGGAAGCCAAAGGCAGATTGCAATAAGCAAATAACAATGAGTAAAAAACTTTTACTTAAAGACGCACATATAGAAGGTATCCGCTACTTTGAAACTTACCGTAAGCAGGGAGGTTACACAGCAGCTGAAAAAGCCTTGAAAATGACTCCTGACGAAATTCTTGAAGAAGTAAAAACTTCAGGACTAAGAGGTCGTGGTGGAGCTGGATTCCCAACAGGGATGAAATGGAGCTTTCTGGCAAAACCTGAAGGCGTTCCAAGACACCTTGTGGTAAATGCTGATGAATCTGAGCCTGGAACATTCAAGGACAGGTATCTGATGGAGTTTCTTCCTCACCTATTGATTGAAGGAATGCTAATTTCATCTTACTGTTTAGGCTCTAATACTTCTTATATCTACATCCGTGGAGAATACTCATGGATTCCTGATATCCTTGAAGAAGCTATTGAAGAAGCTAAGGCAGCAGGATTTTTAGGTAAGAATATTTTAGGAACTGGTTTCGATCTTGAAATCTATGTACAGAGAGGTGGTGGAGCTTATATCTGCGGTGAAGAAACCGCATTGCTTGAATCCCTTGAAGGAAAAAGAGGTAACCCAAGATTAAAACCGCCATTCCCGGCTGTAAAAGGTCTTTGGGAAAGACCAACAGTAGTAAACAACGTTGAGTCTATTGCAGCAATAGTTCCAATCATTGATATTACAGGCGCTGAGTATGCTAAAATCGGAGTTGGAAGATCTACAGGTACAAAATTAATTTCTGCTTGTGGAAATATCAACAAACCGGGTGTATACGAAATCGATATGACCATCACAGTAGAAGAATTCATCTACTCTGATGAATATTGCGGTGGTATTAAAGACGGTAAAAGATTAAAGGCTTGTATTCCCGGAGGAAGTTCTGTTCCTATTGTTCCAGCAAACCTATTGTTGAGAACAGTGAATGGAGAGCCAAGATATATGAACTATGAATCATTAGCTGATGGTGGTTTTGCTACCGGAACAATGATGGGTTCAGGAGGTTTTATCGTTTTGGATGAAGACCAGTGTATTGTAGAACACACCATGACCTTGGCAAGATTCTACAACCACGAAAGCTGTGGACAATGTACACCTTGCCGTGAAGGTACAGGATGGATGTACAAAATCCTTAAGAAAATTGAAAAAGGAGAAGGTAAAATGGAAGATATCGATCTGCTTTGGGATATCCAGAGAAAAATCGAAGGAAATACTATTTGTCCGTTGGGTGATGCAGCAGCTTGGCCGGTTGCAGCAGCAATCCGTCACTTCAGAGATGAATTTGAGTGGCACGTGAAAAACCCTGAGTTATCTCAGACTCAAAACTATGGATTGGCACATTATGCAGATCCTATCCCGGCCGTTGAAAAGAATGCATAGGTGAAATGAAAAAATTGTTTGTTGTCGGCTTAATGATGTCGAGTTTTGTTTTTGGACAGAAAAAAGATTCTTTAACAGTAGAAAATAATGCGGACCTGTTTAAAGCTCCTGTATATAAAAAGCCAGAACCTTTAAGCAAAAAAGGTCAGATGTTTGTTTTTTATGGTTGGAACAGAGCAGCGTACAGTAATTCTGATATTCGTTTTAAAGGAAATGGATATGACTTTCAACTGAATAACGTAACAGCTCAGGACAGACCAACAAAATTTGGACTTGTTTATTTTGATCCAAGCTGGTTTACAGTAACACAGTATAATTTCAGAATTGGATATTTTATTAAAGATAATTTAGCGCTTGTTTTAGGGATAGACCACATGAAGTATGTGATGGACCAAGATCAAACCGTTAACTTTAAAGGACATATTTCAGATCCTGAATATGCTGCGATGGTACAGAACGGGCAGGTGAACCTTGCAGATGAGAAGTTCCTTACTTTTGAACACACAGACGGACTTAATTATGAAAACTTAGGTCTTGAAAAATACCAAAGCATTATCAACAAAAAAAATGTTGATCTGGTTTGGTCTTACGGTGCCGGAATCGGAGTAATGTTCCCAAAAAGTAATGTTAAGCTTTTTGGAAATGAAAGAAGCGACCGTTTCCACGTTGCAGGTATGGGAACTGATGTTAGAGCCAGTCTTAACTTGGTACTGTGGAACCATGTGATGGTAAGAGTAGAAGGAAAAGCCGGTTATATCAATATGTGGGATATTAAAACTACATTAAATAACAAGCCAGACAAAGCACAGCAGGATTTTGTTTTCGGACAGTTGATGGCTGGAATTGGATATACATTTAATACTAAGAAATATAAATAACAAAGCCTATTGCTTAACGCATAAAGCTTAAAGCATACAATATGAGCGAAGAAGTTAAAAAATTCAAAATAACTATAGACGGACAGACTACTGAAGTTTTGCCTGGTACTTCTATTTTGGAAGCAGCCAGACAAATTGGTGGTAAATCTGTACCTCCTGCTATGTGTTACTACAGCAAATTAGAGACCAGTGGAGGAAGATGCAGAACCTGTCTTGTGGAAGTTTCTAAAGGATCTGAAGCAGATCCGCGTCCTATGCCTAAATTGGTAGCAAGTTGCAGAACGAATGTAATGGACGGTATGGAAGTTAAAAACCTTACTTCTGAGAAAGCTCAGGAAGGAAGAAAAGCGGTTACCGAGTTCCTATTGGTAAATCACCCGCTGGACTGCCCTATCTGTGACCAGGCAGGAGAATGTCACCTTCAGGACTTAGGATATGAACATGGTGTAGAAAGTACAAGAACAGAATTCGAAAGAAATACTTACGAAGCTGATGATCTTGGGCCACACATCAAATTGAACATGAACCGTTGTATTCTTTGTGCAAGATGTGTATTAGCAGCCAACCAGCTGACAGGTGAAAGAGAACATGGTATTCTTTTCAGAGGAGATCATGCCGAAATTTCAACGTATTTAAATAAAGCTTTGGATAATGACTTCATCGGAAACGTTATTGACGTTTGTCCTGTAGGAGCATTAACAGACAGAACAGCCCGTTTTGCCAGCAGAGTATGGTTTACAAAACCAATGAATGCTTCCTGCAAATGTGATAAATGTTCAGGAAAAACTGTAGTCTGGATGAAAGGTGACGAAATTGTAAGAGTTACTGCAAGAAAAGACCAGTGGGGTGAAGTTGAAGAATTTATCTGCGATACATGTCGTTTTGAAAGAAAATCTTTATCAGACTGGAATATCGAAGGTCCTAGACATATCGACAGACATTCTGTAATTTCATTGAACCACTACGAAAAGCCTAAAGATGAGCTAAGAGTTTTAGACAATCCGATGGCTAAGGAGATCAGTGAAAAAGACGAAAAATAAAATAGATGAATGCTAGAAGCTGGAAGTTTTACTTATAAAGACTTGCTCTCCACTTTTAACTTGAATCGTTTTAAAAACATATAAAAATTTGATAATGTGATGAAGAGTTGATGCCACGATGTGCTAAACCTCCAGCTTTCAGCTCCCATCTTCAAACATTTAAAATAAAATGGATTTACTTACATTTAAACTTATACTTGTACTAGCGCTTTTCCTGCTTTCATTAACGATTGCAGCCTACTCTACCTGGGCAGAAAGAAAAGTGGCCTCTATCATGCAGGATAGAATTGGTCCTAACAGAGCCGGACCTTTCGGATTGCTGCAACCTCTTGCTGATGGTGGAAAATTCTTCTTCAAAGAAGACTTTACGCCTGCCAATGCTGAAAAGTTCCTTTTCGTATTGGGACCGGCTTTAGTAATGTTTATTTCATTAATCACAGGAGCCGTTATTCCTTGGGGTAAAAGTTTAAATATTGCAGGTACTTCTTTTGATCTTCAGGTAGCTAATATTGACGTTGGTGTACTTTTCATCATCGGAATGGCTTCAATTGGTGTTTACGGAATTATGATCGGAGGTTGGGCTTCGAACAATAAATATTCATTATTAGGTGCTATCCGTGCTTCTTCTCAGATGATCTCTTATGAACTGGCAATGGGATTAGCGCTTCTTTCTATCATTATGATGTCTGGAAGCCTGGATTTAAAAGTAATTACTGAAAGCCAGACTACCGGGAAATTATGGGGAGTTATCCCTTGGGTTTCCGGAATGAACTGGAATATTTTTTACCAGCCAATTGCCTTCCTTGTATTCTTTGTAGCAGCTTTAGCAGAAACGAACAGACACCCTTTCGATTTACCTGAGTGTGAATCTGAATTGGTAACAGGATACTCTACAGAATACTCTTCCATGAAATTAGGTTTATATATGTTCGGAGAATATGTGAACATGTTTATCTCTAATGCCTTCATGGTGGTTCTGTTCTTCGGAGGATACAACTATCCTGGTATTGAATGGGTAACGCAGAACTGGGGAGAAAACACAGCAGGAATTTTAAGTATTGTTGCGTTCCTTACAAAAACAGTAATCGGAATTCTGATCTTCATGTGGATCAGATGGACCCTTCCAAGATTCAGATATGACCAGTTAATGCACTTAGGATGGAAAACATTAATCCCAATGGCATTGGTAAATCTATTAATTACAGGAGCTGTAATTTTAGCATTTGCAAACTAAGAGATAAGAATATATTTTTAATGCTGAATACAGGTTCAGCCTAAAAAAATTAAATAAATGAAACTTACAAACAGATCAAAAGTTGTTTCCAATAAAGAAATGACCCTTGCTGAAAAAATCTACCTTCCTGCGATCTTTACAGGGATGGGGATTACATTTAAGCATGCTGTAAGAACCGTGATAAAGGGTGCTCCCGCAGTATATTCGTATCCGGAAGTACAGAAGCCAAGAACCACTATCTGGAGGGGCCAGCACGTTTTGAAAAGAGACGAAGAAGGCAGAGAAAGATGTACTGCCTGCGGACTTTGTGCAGTAGCTTGTCCTGCAGAAGCCATTACGATGACTGCTGCTGAGAGAACTAAAGAGGAGAAACATCTTTACAGAGAAGAAAAGTATGCTTCAGTATATGAAATCAATATGCTGAGATGTATTTTCTGCGGTATGTGCGAAGAAGCTTGTCCTAAATCGGCGATCTATCTTACAGACAGACTGGTAGATGTAGAAACCAACAGAGGCTCTTTCATTTACGGTAAAGATAAATTAGTTGAAAAAATAAATGAAAGGATTGACATCACCACAAGACAATCCGAGAAACAAAAAAATGCGGTAAAATAATGGATCAGTTTTTATTTTTCTTGGTGGCGTTTTTAGCAGTGGCAAGTGCGGTATACTTCGTATTCGCAAAAAATCCCTTATATGCTATTTTGTCATTAATTGTTACGATGTTTTCCATTGCCGGAATGTACATTCTTCTGAATGCTCAGTTCCTGGCAATTATCCAGATTATAGTGTACGCAGGTGCCATCATGGTACTTTTCCTTTACATCTTAATGATGCTTAACCTTAATAAAGCAGACGAAAGTAAGAAAGGTAATACTTTAAAATTTATTGGAGTTTTTACTGCAGGTCTTCTTTTGGTAGGAGTTTTAGGAGTATTCAGAGGAGTTCAGCAAAACCATATCGTTGTTGAGAATGTAGACAAAGGTGTTGGTCTTACAAAAAACCTGGGTAGACTTTTGTTTAATGAATATGTTTTACCGTTTGAGCTTGCTTCCATCCTTATTTTAGCAGGTATTGTAGGCGCGGTATTAATCGGTAAAAAAGATTTATAAAATTATGGGAGAAGTAAATACATTTATACAAAGCATCCCTTTGGATTACTTCATTATCCTTTGTTCAGTATTGTTCTGCTTAGGAGTAATGGGCGTATTGCTTAGAAAAAATGCTATTGTGATTCTGGGCTGTGTAGAGCTTATGCTTAATTCTGTAAACCTTTTATTAGCTGCTTTTTCAGCATATAAAGGCAACGGAGACGGGCAGCTTTTAGTGTTCTTCATTATGGTGGTTGCAGCTGCGGAAGTAGCGGTAGGTTTGGCAATTATTGCTATGCTGTATAGAAATACCCGTTCTGTAGATGTTAGTATATTTAATAAATTAAGAGGATAAGAATGGAGAATTTAGTATATGCAATAGTACTTTTACCACTTTTAGGGTTTCTTATTAACGGTTTATTCGGGAAAAATCTTCCAAAAATATTGGTTGGATCTTTAGCAACAGCTGTGGTTTTCGGATCATTCTGTATTGCGGTAAGCCTTTTCATGAATTTCAATTCTGAAAGCCAGCCTGTAATCGTAAAAGCTTTTGAATGGTTTAGAGTAAACGGAGTTCAGATCAATTTTGGATTCCAGATCGATCAGCTGTCTTTAATGATGGTAATGATCATTACGGGTATCGGTTCACTGATCCACTTGTACTCTATCGGATATATGAGTCATGATAAAGGATTCTATAAGTTCTTTACTTACCTGAATCTTTTCATCTTCTCAATGTTACTTTTAGTGATGGGAAGCAACTACCTTATCTTATTCATCGGATGGGAAGGTGTAGGTCTTTGTTCTTACTTATTGATCGGATTCTGGTATACCAACGAAGAGTACGGTAAAGCAGCAAGAAAAGCTTTCATCATGAACAGAATTGGTGACTTGGCATTATTGATCGGTATCTTCATGATTGCTGCTCAAACGAATGCTGTAGATTATCTTTCAGTAGCAGAAAACGCTTCAAAATTTGAATTGGACGGAACAGTGATTATCTTTATCACAGCGAGTTTATTCATCGGTGCTACCGGTAAATCTGCTCAGGTTCCATTATATACATGGTTACCGGATGCGATGGCCGGGCCAACTCCTGTTTCTGCGTTAATTCACGCGGCAACGATGGTAACAGCGGGGATCTATTTAGTGGTAAGATCTAACTTCTTATTTACTTTAGCACCTACTGTACAAGGAGGAATTTTATTCATCGGATTCTTAACGGCAGCTTTAGCAGGATTCTATGCACTACGTCAGAACGACATCAAAAAAGTATTGGCATACTCTACTGTTTCACAGCTTGGATTTATGTTCATCGCTTTAGGGCTTGGTGCGTATACAACAGCAATGTTCCACGTAATGACGCACGCTTTCTTTAAAGCTTTACTATTCTTGGGTGCAGGTTCTGTAATTCACGCGATGAGCAACGAACAGGACATGCGTTTCATGGGAGGTCTTAAAAAATATATTCCTCTTACACACGCTACATTCCTGATCGGAACATTAGCAATTTCAGGTTTCCCTTTATTATCAGGGATGATCTCTAAAGACGAAATTTTAGTAGCAGCTTTCGCTAAAAATCCAATCTACTGGGTAATCCTATTTGTTTTAGCGGCAATGACTGCAACGTATATGTTCAGACTATACTACCTGACTTTCCACGGAGAGTTCAGAGGTACTGAAGAGCAAAAACACCACTTACACGAAAGCCCGTCTAATATGACATTACCTTTGATCGTATTAGCTATCCTTTCTGTAATAGGAGGTTTCATCAACCTGCCACACTTCATCGGTCACGGACACTATGCTAAACTGATGGAATGGTTAAAGCCAGTTCTTACAGAACAAAGCTACAGCCAAATGGAAGCTACTCTTTCAGGAGTACCTTTCAACACTGAAATGATCTTATTAGCAGCAACAGTATTAATGTTCTTCTCTGTATGGTTCATCGTAAGAAACACGTACGTGAAAAAGAAAAAGATGGCTGTGGCAGAAGAAAACTATACCGGATGGGAAAAGCTTTCTGCTAAAAAATTATATGTAGACGAACTTTACAACGCATTGATTGTAAAAACTGTTGAAGGATTAGGACGCGGAGGAAAAATGTTTGATAAGGGTATCTTAGACCGTTTTGTAAACTTTGTAGGTGATGGTGCTGAAGACAGCGGAAAAGCTATGAAGCGTGTACAAAACGGAAATGTAGAGACGTATATTCTTATCATGTCTTTAGCTGTGGGAATTATATTAATTGTTAACTTTTTATTACAATAATAATGTCTTGTTTATTATTAACATTATTACTATTACCTCTAGTAGGTTCGGGATTAGTTTTTGCGTGGAAGAGTAATTCCAGCAAATATTTGGCACTAGGGATTGCATTGGTACAAATGCTTCTTACGTTCTATGTACTATCGGATTTTGATTTTACTCCGACAGTAGACAGCGTATTGCAGCACGAGATCAATTATCCGTGGTCACAGTTTATGAAGAGCTCTCTTCACTTCGGTATCGATGGAATGAGCATGCTTCTTTTATTGTTAACCAACATTTTAGCGCCAATCATCATTTTATCTTCGTTCAACGAAAATGTAAACTACAGAAATACATTCTACGGATTGATTCTGTTGATGCAATTTGGTCTTGTAGGAGTCTTTACTTCTTTAGACGGATTATTGTTCTACATTTTCTGGGAAGTAACTTTGATTCCAATTTGGTTTATTGCCGGACTTTGGGGACAGGAGAATAAAAGGTTTGAATTTACTACGAAATTCTTCGTATATACATTCGTTGGATCTTTATTTATGTTAGCCGGATTAATCTATGTGTACAACCACTCTGCATCATTCGCCTTAACGGATCTTTACAATGCTCAACTGAACGAAACACAACAAACCGTGGTATTCTGGTTCATCTTCTTTGCTTTTGCAGTGAAATTACCGGTATTCCCTTTCCATACATGGCAGCCTGATACCTATACCTACTCTCCTACTCAGGGATCGATGTTGTTATCCGGTATTATGCTTAAAATGGCTGTTTACGGTGTGATGCGTTATTTACTTCCAATCACTCCAATTCCTATTGCAGGAATTTCAGGGCAGATTGTAATTATCCTTGCTATTGTGGGAATTGTTCACGGAGCCTTGATCGCGATCATCCAGACGGATATGAAGAGAATTATTGCTTATTCATCTTTCTCTCACGTAGGATTGATGGTAGCGGGTATCTTCGCTTCTGCAGTAGTTACTTTAAGAGGAACTTTTAACGTAGAAGGAGCTGAAGGAGCTTTGGTACAAACTTTCGCTCACGGTATTAACGTGGTGGGATTATTCTACTGCTGTGATATTTTATACAAAAGATTTAAATCAAGAGACATCAGACAAATGGGAGGATTGGCTAAAGTAGCACCTAAGTTTGCTGTATTGTTCCTGATTATTATACTAGGTTCAATGGGAGTTCCATTGACGAATGGATTCATCGGAGAATTTATCCTGTTAAAATCAGTATATGATTTCAACGGAACAGCAGCAGTAATTGCTGGTCTTACGCTAATTCTTTGTGCGGTATATTTGTTGAGATTCTACGGAAAAGCAATGTTTGGAGAAGGAAATGCAGAAGTATTAAGCACAGCAAAAGATTTATCCGGTGTAGAATTCTCTGTATTGGCCAGTTTAGCGGTTTTTGTGATCTTACTTGGTATTTTCCCACAACCGGTAATTGATATGGTAAGCAGTTCAGTGAAGTTTATCTACACAGCGATGGCTAACTAAAAAATAAAAGATTTAAAAATTAAAAAAATAAGAGATTAAAGAGACAAGGAATAAAGAGAAAAGAACAAAGACTTTAAGAACCGGTTTTCGGATATTATTCAAACTTTCAATTTTCAACTTTTTACTTTCAATTAAAATCTCACATCTCAAATCTATATTATGAGTGTTTTAATTATTGTTTTCCTAACGGCAGTTATTGCGTTATTTTCAGGAGTTTTCGAGCAGGGAAAATTCGCAAGATACATTGGGATTTTGGGTTTAATCATCGCATTGTACGTAAGCTTTATGCCTGAATGTTCGTTCTTCGATCAATACAAGCATATGTATGAATACAGTGCCAATACTGCATTATTCACTAAATTATCCATTGTAACAACCTTATTGTTATTCTTCCTGGGAGGTTTTGCATTCAGCAATCACAGAAGCCACCAATCAGAACTATATGCATTGATGTTATTTGCATTATGTGGAGGAATTGTTCTTTTCGGATACCAGAACCTGGTAACCATGTTCTTAGGTGTTGAGATCCTTTCTATCCCGTTATATGTAATGGCTGGTGCGAACAAAACTGATCTGAGATCAAACGAAGCTTCAATTAAATATTTTCTAATGGGTGCATTCGCGACAGGTTTCTTACTTTTCGGAATTGCATTTATCTACGGAAGTGCCGGAAGCTTTGATTTATATAAAATCCATGACTTTGGAGTTGCAAACGCTTCAAACGTAATGTTCATCTTAGGAGTATTGCTTATCCTTTGTGCATTGGCATTTAAAGTAGCATTAGCACCTTTCCATATGTGGAGCCCTGATGTATATGCAGGTTCCCCTTCATTAATTACAGCATTCATGGCAAGTGTGGTAAAGATTTCAGGTTTCTTTGCATTATTCAGATTAATGACGATCGGATTTACCGGAGTTACCCACGAATGGATTAATGTTTTGGGAGTATTCTTAATCATCACTCTATTATTGGCAAACGTTATGGGTCTTGCTCAGACGAATGCAAAAAGAATGTTGGCTTACTCTTCCGTATCTCACGCAGGATACATCGGGTTGGTATTCTTCGGAATGACAAGCCTTTCTACTTATAACTTAGCGTTCTATTTATTCGCTTATGCTTTATCTACAGTAGGAGTTTTCATGTGTCTGATCTGGGTAGAGAAATTAAAAAGAGAAACGTCTTTCGGGGCTTTCAAAGGATTGGCAAAAACAGAACCTTTATTGGCAACAGCAGCAGCTATCTCTATGCTATCAATGGCAGGAGTTCCGCTAACAGCTGGTTTCATGGGGAAATTTGCTTTATTCTCTCAGGCAATGAACGGAGCAGCTTTCTTAGTATTAGTAGCTGTTTTAGGGTCTGCCCTATCTATTGCTTACTATTTAAGATTAATTATCGCGATGTTCTTCTTTAAAGAATCAACATTCAAATCATCAGAGAAAGTAACGCTTACTTACAATATTGTAGCAGTATTTGTAATTGTAGCAATCATCGTTCTTGGGATTTTCCCGGATCTGTTTGCAAAAGTGTTCGGATTATAAAAAGTTATCCATACTATATTAAAAACCTTTCAGAATTCTGGAAGGTTTTTTTGTGTTTGAACTAAGTATATCCAAAGTATAAAATTACTCCCTGTTTTCAGGGATAATTGCTTTATTAATAAACCTTTTATATAAACTGAAAGTTTTTTTTGTAGGATTTTTTATAAATTACAGACCGAAAAATGAATCTCAGTTTTTTAATAATCATCATTAGTCACCAAACACATGATTACTTATATGACACTTCCAGGCGATACTTTGGAAAAAATTGCCTCTGATCTGAAAGTAGAAAATCCAAACTATCTCAAAGATTTTCACAATAAGCACTGCGCTGTATATGACAGGCTTGCAGATCCGGTGAAAATGAGCCCGGGAACTCTGCTTCTGATTCCTTTTGGTGATGAAATCATTAAGCTTAATCAGGAGATCAATAAAAACGGAGATAGCTTATACTACCATCCTCCTCACGGAAAAATACCCTTTTCAATACCTTTACTAAGCGGAGTTTATACGATAACACAACAAAAGCTCGAAGATGGAGTTGTACAAAACCATTATCTATACCAAACGGAATTGAAATATCTGAGAGCTGAGCATGATGACCATTTCTTTTCATTACAAATATTCGGCTCTCATAAAAATGGAGCAGAATCAGAAAGTAAAATATCCAGCTTATCAAAAGCCTGTGCAGCCATCTTATTTCCTGTAGAAATCAGAGTAAACAAAACTGGTAAAATTACAGAAACAAGGTTTCTTCAATCAGAAACAACGATCAAAAACGAACTGGATGCTTTAAAAAAGTATTTTACAGATGATCTCTCTGCAGCCTACATTGATCATCTGAAAAGAATAACTGAAGACCATCATCAAATTTCAAAAAGCATCAAAAATACATTGCCTGTTCAGTTTCTCTTTGGTTCTTTTTACAGGGCAAAATATAAAAACTGGACAGATTCTGATATCTACCATGAATTTATTCCCTGGCTGTCAAATGCCTCCCCCATCCGTTTTGAACTTCACAACCGCATTCTCCCTAAAGATAAAGACAATAATACACTGAAGATCAATCAATTTGGAACTTCGTGCGATTACAGGAATCTGAATCAACTTTATAATAGAGACTACGAATATAATGAACAGTCACCCGTCAATAGTTATTCAGTTGCCTGCAGTCATGAAGCTGAATATACTTTAGACCTTACCAGTTTAATGGTTCAAAAGGCTACAGCACACTTTAAAATCCAGATCGGGGATGTAACTGAGCAGGATATTTTTACGATAGAAAAGCAATTAAAATAATTTAGTATCTTTGACGCAACACCAATAAAACAACATAATATGTCCGAATCCGCATCTCCACATGACGGAAAACATTTTGTTATTCAGAAAGGAAAAGCACAATGTAATCAGGGGGACCAGTTCCCGCAGTTTAAAGTAACTACCCATCAGAAACATTATTGGAATAATGAAGAGGGGCAGGCTGATTTTTTGGCCGTTACCGAAAATGATCTTCAATTTAACCCTCAGGGCCCTAGTTTTGGAAAGTGCAAGCTAAAACCCACACCAGGTGGATATCTTCCCTGTTCTTACGCTCCTGCTGGCATATGGCAGAAAACCTATGACAAAGTAAAGATATTGGGAAATAGCTGTGTCACAGAAATATCTGAACTCATGTGTTCTACAGGTGGAAAAATAACTATCATGGAACATGGGCAAACGTCATCAATGAGCCAACAGAATGTAAAAAATGCTGATCCACATGAGCAGCATAACATCAATCCTTTTGTCAATTTTAAGGAATTTCAGAAGGAAACAGAAGATGATGAAGTAGATGCTTACTAAACTTAAACTTTTCGGCCATGTCAAAACAAGGAATTTACAAAATATCAGGAAATACAAAACCAAAGATTGGGGAACTGGTTACTTATAAGATTGATGAATGGTATCCTGCTACTCCATTAGAAAAAAGGAACCCTGCACTCATTACCTGGCACCTATTCAAAAAGGTGAACGGAAGATTTGTTCCTACTAATGTCAAAAAAATGGGAGTAAGCAGTTTTACTTTTAATACAAATGCTTACAAAGATACCTTCAGAATTGAAGCTTATCTTCACAATCCTGAAGGAAGAGCACCCATGGCTTTAGAAGTGCAGCCACAGCCAAGTGATATTCCAAGGATCAATAAAGTTGAATTAAAATATATAGATGATACTCCGGGAACAGTTTTCAGTTTCATGGAAAAACTGATTGCGGAAGCCCAATGCACAAATCTTGAGGCCCAATACCTACAATTCAGCCTTTGGGAAGATGATGGCGGCAATTCAGGACATCAAAATAAAAATCTGCTTATAGAAAGCAAAAAAGAAAAAGTAAAAAATGGAACTGCCAGGGCTGAATTCATGCTAACGAAAGCACTCATGAGGAAAGCTATGGAAGGGGAAACCAATCCCCAGCAACTGCAATTTTATGTGACTGTAGAATATTACTCCCATAAAAAGCATGCCACCAATAGTGTCAATGTAAATACTCCTGACGAATTACGTACACCAACCAGCCAACCTCAACCTCAACCTCAACCACAGCAGCCACAATCACAACCACAGCCTGCTCCAGCTCCGGTACAACCTGAGCCCGAACCGCAATCAGCTCACGGTAGTGCCAACAATACACAACCACCAACCCCTGCAGCTCCTGGAGGAGTTTCTCCTTCCACAGTGGATCCGGTAAAAATTGAGGAGCTTCTGGATGCTTACTTTGCCAAAAAAGAATACACTAAAGAGACTGGGGAGGAAGATGGTACGCATACTTATACCTTTGGAGGAAGTAAAAGCGGCAACAAAACAGGAACTGCTGAGGAAAAAAATAAAGTGGCACAGATCATTCTTGGTAAAATAAAAGAAAGCCTAAAGTCACAAAAAAAATATACTACACTCGAAGTTATTGCTTCCGCATTAACAGCTGATGCTTACGGGAAAGATACAACCAATCAAAAAACAGTTACCTTTAAAACTTTCAAACTGGGAGTAGACTTTAAGAAAGTGGATAGCGCTCCACTGGATAGTAAATTGTATCTGGTAGCCAGAACCATGCTTCTGGATGGAAAGCAGGTAACCATTTCCATCAAAGAAAAAGACGGAATCATCAAAGGTACAGCAGATGCTGTTCTTCCTGTTCTGGAAATTACCGAAGAACAAATGGAACAAAAGACACCTGCCGGACAAGCAGTTCCGGGAACTGAAAAAACAGTTTTCACAGGAACCGTAAAAGACAATATGGTTAAAATCCCAATCCACCTCCGTCCAAAATCTGAAGAAGAACTGAAACAGTGGCAGGATAAGATCAGTAAAGGAAAAGAAGACGGAACTTACACCTATACATTCGGAGGTGCTACTAATATAACTAATGATGCACAAAAGGCTTCCACAGCTAAAATCATCCTTGCAAACGCTCAGAAAGGTAATGCTAAAAATCCTAAAATAGAAAATGGAAAAACCTCCAGCGAAGAAGAAATTAAAAAAGTTTTAGTAATAAAAAATTATCAGGCCGGAGACACCATTACCTTTAAACTACTGAAAAAAGTACCGGAATTCCTGTATCTTCACGCCAAAGCACAAGGTACTAAACAACATGATAAAAAATTCCTGAATAAGGAAGGAGCTTATTTCCAGATTGGTAATAAGTGTCCGAGATGTTCTGATAAAATAACTCTTCAACAAATTGAAGATTTGTTTGGTATATTAACTTCTCATAAAGCATTCAGACAGGAAATTGTAGATTATTTAAATAAATATATTTTTGAATCCGGTAAAGATATCCATATTAATACATGTCTAAGAAAAGCACATTTCTTTGCACAAGTAGGTGCCGAAACATTAGGTATAAATCCTGACTGGATGGTAGAAACAGACGCTTTTAGATATTCGCAATCAAGATGTTTAGCCATATTTGGAGATAGAGCAAAGAATTTAAATGCAAGAGGTCTATTAGCAACTTATTGTAATGATAATCCACAAAAAAGATTATTAAATTATATGTATGCAGATGAAAACGGATTTGGAAATGGTAACGGTAATGAAGCAAGTGGTGATGGATATATATATAGAGGACGAGGATTAAAACAATTAACAGGTAGAGGAAATTACAGAAATGCTTCAAAATATATTAAAGATATATTCCCCAGTGAATACATTGACTTAGAAGCTGATCCCGGAAAAGTAAAAGAAGCAAAATATGCAGTATTATCTGCAATTGCTTTTTGGGAAAAGCATGAAATATGGAAAACAGCTGATACTTTAACTGTTTCAAATAATGAAAATATTAAAAAAATTAGAGCATTAGTTAACCCTGGACTTGCAGGTTGGACTGATGCTAAGAAATATTTTGAAAAAGGATTAACTGTATTTAGAGTTAATGAATGTCAGCCAGTAGAATCGGGTGATTCAATATGGCATGATCCAATTGATAATCCACAAAGAACATATTATAATTCTAATGGAGCGCATAAAGAACAAAATGGAGCTTTTGGACCAGTTAGAACATATCCTGATGGTAGGCAAAAAAATCACCAGGGATTAGATATATTTGCGGATATAAATACTCCTTGTAAAGCATGTTTAAAAGGAACAATAGTAAGTTATCAAAATGAAGGTGCAGCCGGCTATGGTAATGTCTTAGTGTTAGAAGTAAACGGAGATGATTTAAGAAATGCTAAAAGAAATTATTCACATGAATTTTCATTGGAAAGAGAAAAAGGAGACGGTTTTGATATAAATGCTGATAAATTCTATCTACGTTATGCTCATTTAAAATCAGCCGTAAAGACCAGTGGAGAAGTTGATGCCGGTGTAGTAATTTGTTATTCCGGTGATACTGGAAATGCAAGTGGCGTTCCAAATCCACATTTACATTTCGAGATTGCAATGAAACCAACAGGTAACGGTACTGGCCTTACAAATCGCTATAATCCAGCATATTTTGTCAGGTTAAAACCTATCAATAAAAGTGAACAAGACGCTGTAAAAAACAAAAGGTCATAAAAAAAATAATCACATGTTAAAACCATTTTATAGGATATTTTTCATTCTAACATTTTTAGTGAGTTGCAAATATAGTAACCAATCAACTCAAGAAAAAGATCCCAAAGCTACATCCGATACTCCGAAAATATTAAAATCAGAAAATATCAATCCTAAAATTTCCTCAGAAATTGATTTTGATATTATAAAACCCTTCAAACATCTTGAAAATGAAAGTAGGTTTGAAAGTGGTGACATTAAATTAATCTCCAAAACAGATAATAGCTTTATGCTGACAAAAAAAGATTTTGCTGTAGATGAGATTGATTTGTCAGAATCAAATTATGAAGGTCCGGGATATAATATATTTTCATTTCAGTCAAAAAAGAATACTCCATTTGAAATTGTTATCATTGAGGCTACAGCAGATATTGGGACAGATTGGTACTATGTAATTGTTTTAAATAATGAAAATCTCGTAGATCAATTTTATATAAAAGAACCAAGAGCAGATTCTGAAAATACAAATATTGGGGATTTTATAAAAATCTCCTTTAAAAACAATACGCTTAACTTAAAATTCAAAAAAGATAAAATTGCAAAGTATTCCAAGAATACAGAAAATTTAAAAAGTGATAATCAATATTTTTATTTGACCAGAAAAATTGAGCTTCACTAAATAGTACACCTTAAATTTACGTGAAAAACCTTTTAATCTTATTTTTGTTGATATGTATTTCCTGTAAAAAAGCTGATTCATTAAACACCACAAATGATAAAGCCGGTATAGTAAATAATTCAAAAGAGAACTTATATACAGAAGTTTCAAATATTAGTAAGCAAAAAGATTACGATCTAAACAAGCAGGTTCAAAAGCTAGATCTACATCACAATTCACTTACTGTAAAAATTAGGTATATTTCTGAAAGAGCTTACATTTCTATTGAAAATAATAAAAAAGAAAATGTTTCTTGGAACCCAGTTCATTTCAATTTTTTTTATGATTCCTCACTTGAGCTTGCAGAAAAGGACATCCATCTTTTGTTGAAAAATAATGATCCTTCTGAAGGATATCTATTATTGCCATCGTTTACAGAGCAGTTTTCTACATATTCTCTTTATCATTTCAGGAAAGATACACTTAATTTTATAGGAACATATGAAGTTTCAGAATTTGTGAAAGGGGCTTTTTCTTTCGATGAAAGCTCTAAAAAAGTCTATATACAGTCCTCTCCTTCTAAAAAATTGAAACTTAATAAAATTGAACAAAATCAAGACGAAAAATTTAACAATATTCAGGAGGATATCAAATTATTAAATGGAAAAATAGAAGAAAAAACATATCCTTCGGATCTAAAAGGAACCTGGGCCGTGATTTGTGAAAACGAATTAACAGAACTTGATATCAATAAAAGCGAAGGCTATTTGTCGTTATATGACTTTAATGCTATTTACATCAACCTAAAGATAGAAAAGGTGTCCAATAAAAATGAGTATCTTCTAAAATATGCAAGTTTAGCTTCTCAGCAAGATTATTATAAAGAAAATTTAAAAATTGTAGATGAAGAAATCTCAAAAGATAAGGTTATTGGAAAACTGATTCTGCAAAAAAATGGAAAAGCAGAACTACAATGGACCGGATTATATAACATGAAAAAGAAAAAACTGGAATTTGTGGGCAATGACTTCCTTCTCATCAAAGAAAATGGTGGCAAAACACCTTTGATCCTTGAGAGATGCAAATAATTACACCCTTTTTTCCAGGAACAGATGTAAAATAAAGAAAGTTAGTTTCCGATAAAAAAATAAATTAAAGAAATCATTACAAGAAATATTCATGATTATATGATAAGAACCTTCAACATTTTATTGCTTGCTATTATAACCATTTCCTATTCCTGCAAGAAAGATAACCATAAGGCAATTGTTCAACCTACAGAAAATATAGCAGTTCCTGTTCAGAATACCCCAATTAAATCTATAGATACTCCGAACGGTTGGGAAGGAGTTTATCATTTCGAAGCTTCAAACAAAGATGAGATCAAAACAAGTTATGACATTACGATCAAATCTCTGAATGATATCTCAATCCAGATTAATGAAGGCGGGGATAAGGAATCCTATTCTCATATAAAGGCTGAAGTTCTCAATGATGACAAGATAAAACTGGTTTTCAACCCTTCGTTAGAAGATGAAATGGGTATTATTTACATCGAAAAATCAGATAATACCTATTTAATTTCCGGTTATCCGATCTATTTTATTAACCCGGGAAATAATGAAATGCCCCTGATAAAAGAAAAATAAATATTTACGGCTTATGATAAAAAATGTACCGGCTGTATTCGTTATATCAACGAAGACAATTCTAGCATCCCTTTTCCTGTTTTCTACATTATCTTCATGTAAAAAGAAAACCCTGGAACAAAAAATAGAAAACCTTCCACCTATACAAGCCACAACCAAGGTAGCTCCAGCCAAAGAAGCCATAGCGGATATGGGAAATAGTTCCTTTACTCTAAGCTGTGGTTCAGGATGTGCAGTTACCTACAATGCTGAAGATATTTCCCAGGATAAAACAACCGTAAAGGTAAAGTTCAGGGTAGACAGCTATGTGAATGATGAACCGGCAGAAACCCAATATGAAACTTATCTGTTTTACTATAGCAATACCGGGGAAATTGATAAAATAATTAATGAAGAAACCCAAAAAAACATTTTGGATGAATATGTCCTCAATGTACAGGAATCATTCAAAGACTTTGCTGCTTCGCTCATTAAAAATAAGAAAATTAAAATCCCTGTATTAAAAGAGCAGGACAATATTGTTAAAACAAAATAGAAAAGACCGGTTTTACATTTCAATCATGCAGAAATAATCTCTCACTGCAAATATTTTTAAAAATTAAAACAAAACCATGCAATATGCTATTCTTTTTGATTATCTGTTCAAAAAAATAAAACAAAGCAGTTCTAAAAAATCATTTTCATAAATCTGAAACACAATTGAAAATATTCTTTTTTTCATAACTTTACTTTAAATTTCAGTAGTTGGCTAATCTTTACAAAAAAGACTCTCCCTTTCAGGTTTATATATCATTCAAGAAATATTTGGATGTATTGGAGCATATCCGATATAATGACCGCTTGGAATACAGGGCTAACTACGCTGAGTCCCTGATTGAGAGAACACGGAATTTTAAAGAACTGAAAGACGGTTTTCAGGATATAAGCATTCTGGAAAAAAATGAAGATCTTATCAGGTCATTACTCGCTGATCTTTTTCCTACAGGCCTTACCCGAAATGAAATAAAGGCTGCAAGTATTCCCCTTTCTAATATCACTTTCAATTATACCGAAAGGTTTAAAGATATCCTTAAAGATGCAGGAAAAGATTTTGAAATTGAGCTGAGAAACATCAGTGACGATGAATTTTATGTGTTTTGCTGCTGCCTGATTCTTCAGAGCTATTTTAAAAAAGATATCAAAAGTACCATCCCATTTTATTATGATATCCCCAATAAACAGGGAATCATGAAACATTATAAGATAACGGTAAATTCAGATTTTACAGAGATTTATCCAACTGAAGGTGCAAAAATCCCTTCTGATGATATTCTGGATATGCTGTTGGAAAATCTGGATGATTTTAAGCTTTGGAAAAAATATTTCCCTTCACAATCCTGGATACTGAAAGGTTTTACAATTATCTCTCTTGTAGACTGTACTTCCGAGGTGGCATTATCTGATCTGAAGTCAAGCATGATAGAAATTGATCCGGAAGATTTAAACCCCAATGAAAATCTGACTGAGATCTTCAAATCTTACTTTGATGTAGCCGAACTCAACTTCGGGCTGATGACTTTCAACAAGAAAGAACAAAAATTGGAGAAGCTTCCTATTTATGAAAGTGTATTAACCAATCATATCCTTGATTTCTGGATCAATGCTTTTGATGAAGAAGCCAGAATAAACACCTTCAATAACTTAAGCCATAATTCAAAGCCCATTGTGGTTTCCAATGTAAATAACCTGGATGAAAGTGTAAGACAGCTGCCATCATTTAATATTTTAAAGGATAATAATGTTAACAGTTTCATGGTAATTCCTATCATGAAAGATAATGACCTGCTCGCCATCATGGAATTCACTTCTCCCATTGCCGGTAGTTTTAACGGGTTAAAGCTCAAAAAAATGGAGTTTTTCTCAGACATGATTCTTTTCTCTCTGAGCAGGTTCTATTTTGAAAAAAATTATCAGATAGAAGCTATTATCCAGCGGGAATACACTTCAATCCATGATAGTGTGGTATGGAAATTCAGGAATGAGGCCGAAAAATATTTTACGGCTTCACTTGGCAAAAAAATATATACTTTAAAGCAAATTTCCTTTAAAAACCTAACTCCGTTATTTGGTGTATCTGATATTCGCTCTTCCTCTGAAAAGCGTTTTAATTTGATGCTTCAGGACCTCAACCAACAAATTGAATGGCTCATTGATATTCTGGCCCTAACGAATTCTGACTCGGAAAAATTCGCATTGGCTCTTGATGTGTTTGAGAATGAACTGAACAATGAGATTAAAGCAGATACGGAACAACGTTTTCAAAGATTACTGAGAGAAGAAATCCATCCTTTTTTACAGGCCAGGCTGGAAATGAAATCTTCCCGGGAAGTAAAAACAAAAATCAAGGATTATTTTTCACAGGTACTTTCCCAAACCGATCTGTTTTATAATCACAGAAAAAAACTGGATGATTCTATAACACTGCTCAACAGAAAACTGGCAGATATGCTGGATGAAAACCAGATCAAAGCCCAGCAGATTTTTCCGCATTACTATGAAAGATTCAAGTCTGATGGTGTAGAGCATAATCTATATATTGGTCATAACATTGCGCCGGAACTGCACTATACATCGAAAGTTGTACATAAATTAAGATACTGGCAGCTGAAAACCATCTGCAGAATGGAGCTTGAATTTCAGTCTTTTAAAAAAGACCTTCCTATTCCATTAGACATTGCTTCTCTGATCTTTGTTTATAATGAAAAAATAGACATCCGCTTCAGAATGGATGAAAAGCGTTTTGATGTAGATGGAGCCTATAATTCTTACTACGAGATCATTAAAAAACGTCTGGATAAAGCTCACGTAAAAGATTCTCCGGAACGTATTACTGCTCCGGGAAAAATTACCATTGTCTATTTTGGTATGGAGAACCAGAAAGAATACCTGGAATATGTCACCAAACTCCAGAAGAAAGGCATTCTGGAACATGATGTTGAATTTCTAAAGGTAGAAGACCTTCAGGGAATTACAGGATTATTGGCATTGAGAGTTTCAATAAGCCAGGAGAGTACTGTAAAATAAGACCTGTTTTTACTTACCCCAAATATTCCTTATAAAAAAAAATTTCAGCCAATATAAACTGACTGAAACTCATTATATATTTTGTTTTAATTAAAGAGTAAAGAAAGCAAATCCAAAAGACAGGACGGAAATAATAATTCCGGCCATGAAAATTTTATAGGTTATAGATAAAAGTTTATACTTTCTGTCTAGAACTTTACCTAAAAAATAAAGATCTTTCACCATAGAATCATAAATATAATCCCTGTCTTTAATCAAATCTCTCATCGCATTCTGATAGTCATCAAACAGCATTTGCTGAAAGTTTCCGAAGAACAGCAGGTTCACTTTTCTATTGACAATATCCTGTGATGTAAATGTAGTTTTGGTTACATTAGGTTTCGTAGATAATATCGCAAATACAATAGTCAATACACTTGAAAGCAATAATATGAAGCTCGGAAGAATAAGATGTGAATTTTTAGGGGCATCCAGCTTCGGAACCAAAACAGAAAGGCAGACTGAAATGATAACAGCATTTACAGATAATAGAATATTAGCTTTACTGTCTGCAATATCACTCAGCCTTGTGTGATTGTTAAGTGTTACCCTGAATAAGGTATCCACACTTCTGTCTGATTTTTCCTTATCTTTTTTACTTTCAGATTTAGAATCCGTATGGTCTTTCTTTTCTTCTTCTTTTCCCAGCTTCTTTTCGATCTTTTTGATATTTTTCTTTTTCAAAGGTTCCCAGTTCTCTTTAGCATAATCAGTATAAAAGGTATGCTTGTTTTTGAGCATGTCCAGATTTCCGGCATTCCATTCCTCATTAGAGAAACACCTTACATTGGTAAGCTCCCACTCTTTTCTTAAGGCATCTGAGATATCACTGTAATCATGTCCTGCAAAATGACTGAAATCTGCGTCTTTTACAATTTTCTCCAGTAAGTTTTGAGGAACATAGGCAATTTTAGTTGCCAGGATCAGTTTTTCCACATCAGCAATATAGTTGTCCGGATAATTTTCCTGATGAAGGAAGTTTTTCATAATTTCAACCCCTCTTTCTTCATGATTCATGGCACATTCTATATATCCCGTATCATGAAACCATAAGGCCACAAGTACTTTTTCCTGATCTTCTTCAGAAACAGGGGTATATTTCATAATCTCCTCGGCCTTATTTACCGTATAGGCAGTATGAATAAAATTATGATAAAAATATACTGAAGATAGCTTATCTTTGAATAAGATTTCAACATAATTTTTAGCTTTGTCTAGAATGCTCATTCCTGAATTTTTGTTAATGTAAATTTATGAATTTATCCTTTAAAACTCATCTAAAAAATACTTCTATTGTTCTGAGAACAGTAATGTCCGCCGGAGTAATGTATTCCTGCGCAACATATAACGTACAAAAAGGCAAAAACTTATTTGAAGTAAAAGATTCCGAGATAAAATCTGAAAATGATTTTAAGCTTTTCCTCATTGGAGATGCCGGAAATGCAAATGAACCTCAGGCAAAGGAAACTCTGAATTTACTAAAAGGCAAACTGGATTCTGCAGACAGCAACTCTATGCTCATCTTCCTTGGAGATAATATTTATCCCAACGGAATGCCTAAAGAATCTGATAAAGGCTATGCTTTAGCCAAACAAAAACTGGAAGATCAGCTGGCAATCACTAAAAACTTTAAAGGAAAGACCCTTGTAATTCCAGGAAATCATGACTGGTACAGTGGTTTGAGTGGGTTAAATGCCCAGGAATCATTAGTAAAAAAATACTTTGATGATAAGAAGGCATTCCTGCCTAAAAACGGATGCCCCATTGATGATATAAGCATCACGAAAGACATTAAGCTCATCGCTATTGATACGGAATGGGTAATTACCAACTGGGACAACTATCCCGGAATCAATAAAAACTGCAACATCAAAACCCGTGAAGATTTTTACACAGAATTTAAAGATCTTATTATTAAAAATCAGGGTAAAAAAATCATTGTTGCGCTGCATCATCCGGTTATCAGCAGCGGAACCCATGCAGGATTTCATTCAGCGAAGTCACACCTTTTCCCTCTGAAAAGTAAAATACCCGTACCGGGAGTGGCCAGCCTTATCAATATTCTTAGGAGTTCTTCAGGAATCAGCCCGGCAGACATTAACAATCAGCACTATGGAGAACTTGCCAACAGGCTGAAAAGTATTGTGCAGGATAAAGATAATGTTATCTTCGTTTCCGGACATGACCACAATTTACAGTATCATGAAGAGGGAAATATGAGACAGATCATCAGCGGTGCAGGATCTAAAACGGATCCGTCTACCATTGCTGAAAAAACAGATTTTTCCTACGGAGGAAGTGGTTTTGCAGTTCTTAATATCAGAAAAGACCAGAGTACTGATGTAGAGTTCTTCTCTACGAAAGATGCAAAGCTTCAGAAACTGTCACAGATCTCTGTGATATCCAAGCCTGATGAATTTGTGAACAACTTCCCAAATACATTTCCGGCTACAGTATCTTCCAGTATCTATCCTGTTCAGCTTACCCAAAAAGGAGGCTTTTACCGATGGCTTTGGGGAGATCACTACAGAAAATATTATGGAATTCCTATTGAAGCGCCTACAGCCAATCTTTCTGAATTGAATGGCGGCTATATCCCTTTCAGAGAAGGAGGAGGAAACCAGTCTAACAGTTTAAGACTAAAAGCTAATGACGGGCAGGAATTCGTAATGCGTGGAGTGAAAAAAAGTGCTGTACGCTTCCTTAATAATATGGCTTTCCAAAGAAGCACTTTGGCAGAGGAATTAACCAATACTTTCCCGGAAAAATTCCTTTTGGATTTTTATACTACCAACCATCCGTTTACTCCGTTTACTATTGGAAATATGTCAGAAAAACTGGATATTTTCCATAGCAATCCGAAACTGTATTATATTCCTAAGCAGCAGACTTTAGGGAAATATAATCAGGATTATGGTGATGAAATGTATATGATTGAAGAGCGCTATTCTTCAGATCCTAAAACATTGGCTTATCTGGATAATGCAAAAGATATTCTCTCTACTGACGATGTCCTGAAAAACCTCACCAAAAGCAATAAATATTCCGTAGACCGAGAATCTTACATCAGGGCAAGATTATTTGATATGCTGATTGGTGATTGGGACAGGCATTCAGATCAGTGGAAATGGGCAGAATATGAAAAAGAAAATAAAATCATCTATAAACCCATTCCAAAAGACAGAGACCAGGCTTTCAGTAAATATGACGGAGCTGCATTCAGACTTATCATGAATGTTCCTGCCATCCGGCACATGAAAACTTTTACAGAAGATATCAGCAGTGTAAAATGGCTGGCCATGGAGCCTTACCCAATGGATCTTGTCTTTTTAAAAGCCTCAACCCCGGAAGAATGGGAAACCCAGGCAAAATATATTCAGGAACATTTAACAGATTCGGATATTGATGATGCCTTCCATAACCTTCCTAAAGAAGTTCAGGACAGCACTGTAACAGATATTCAGAGAAAACTGAAAATCAGAAAAACTAAATTACAGAAATATGCTTCCGATTATTATAATGTTCTGCAGGAAAAAGTTCCTTTAGCCGGAACTGTGGAGCCTGATAAATTTGTGATTACCAAAAACGGACATTCTGTTCTTGTACAGCAATATAAATTAGGTAAAAACAAAGATAAGAACGAACTTGTTTTTGAAAAAACGTACCATGATTCCAAAACAAAAGAGCTTTGGATTTATGGACTGGAAGATGATGATGTGTATGAAGTAGCAGGAAACGGGCGCCCTAAAATGAACATCAGACTGATTGGCGGCAATAATCATGATGTCTATAATGTATCAGATGGAAGAAAAGTAAAAATTTACGATTTCGCCTCTCAGAAAAACACCTACAATGCAGGAAATGCTACCAAAAATATTTCAGATGATTATGAAGTCAATACTTACAATTACAAGCATCCGAAATACAATGCTTTAGCAGGATATCCCAATTTGGATTATAACCCTGATGATGGTGTTATTGTTGGTGTTTTAGCCAATTATACAGTAAATAACTTCATCCGTGATCCTTTTACTCAGAAACACAGCTTAAAGGCTAATTTTTATACTGCTACTGCCGGATTTAGCCTTATCTACAAAGGTATTTTCAAGAAAGCAATTTCAGGATGGGATTTTAATATTGATGCGGCTTATACCACCCCAAGATTTTCTCAGAACTTCTTCGGACTGTCCAATGAAAGTCCGTATGATGAGGAAGCCACGGAAAGAGAATACAACAGGGCAAGAATTTCAAAATTCAATGTTGCCCCTTCTATCTCTAAGAAAGGCTGGATGAATTTCAACCATCAGCTGCAGCTTACCTTCGAAGATAATAAAGTACAGAGAAAAGACGGACGCTTCATCAATACTTCCCCGGATGTAAGACCGGAAGTTTTTAACAGCCAGCAATTCTTGGGAGCCAATTATACGTTCAGCTATAAAAATGCAGATAACCCTGCCTTCCCAACCCTGGGAATGGAACTGATGCTGAATGCCGACTGGAAAGCGACTTTTTCTAATTTCAACAGAAATTTCCTGACAGTAAAAGGAAGATTTGCGATTGATCACAGAATTGATAAAAAAGGAGTTTTCGTATTTGCCAATGCCAGCAATGCCATGTGGATCAACAATAATAATTTTGAATTCTATCAGGCGGCTGCTATTGGAGGGAACAATGGGATGAGAGCGTTCAGGAATGAAAGATTCTCAGGAAGATCTTATTTTACCAACAATTCTGAGATCCGCTGGGATTTTGGAAGAATCAGGAACAATATTATTCCTGCCAATCTGGGTATCCTTGTTGGTTATGACATCGGCCGTGTATGGAATGATGGTGAATACTCCAGAAAATGGCATCAATCTGTAGGTGCCGGGATTTGGTTAAGTGTGGTGGAAATGATGTCTGCCAGACTGAATTATTTCTATGGTGCAGATGGTGGACGAATCTCTGCAGGAGTCGGAATGAAATTTTAAATAAAATATTTCCCAATAAAACTCAGGAGTTTCCTGGGTTTTTATTTTTTAACGAGCATAATAGTTTTATATCCAATACGTTTTTATATTTTAGCTATGTTAACAATTGTAAAAAAGCACACCATGAAAATACTCATTGCTTCCATTAATATCATTTTAATTTTATCAAGTATTCATTGCCAGAACCAAAGCAAAAATGTAAGTATTGAAAAAAACGTCAATGTAAACGCACAGCAGGCAAAAATTGAAAAAATAGAATTAACAGAGCAAACCAGAGGCTTCCATACAATAATTACCCTTACTCCAAAATCTAAGATAACTTCTCTTAACGGGGAAGAAACAAATAAGCCAATGTCTTCTTCTGACTGGGAACGTATCTCAAAGCAGGCTGCATCTATTGATTTATCTAAAATATCAACACTTGAAGCTCCTACTACAGGAAGGCATTCCGATCAGGCTATGATCGCCAACCTTATCATCACAAGTAATGGCACCACATACACATCTGCAAGTTTTGATTCCGGTAATCCGCCCAAAGAGCTGAAGCCGCTGTATGATGAATTTCAAAGGAAAAAATAATAAAAAAGCCATGGAGTTTTCCATGGCTTTTTTAGTTTATATCTTGCTGAAATTATAGCTTAAGGGAGAATTGATATACATTTCCACCTTCATCTTTTCCTTTTTCGTCTGCAATCATTAAAGTCTGATCATTAAGGAAAACAACTGCTTCTTTCTGTGAATTGTGGTTTAAAGGAATCTTGTTGATCTTGGCTGCACTGAAATCATCAGCTGTAAACCCTGTAAGGACATGAGCATTTTTATGCGTTAGCAATACAATTTTATCTTTTGTGCTGTTAATGGTTGCTGAAGTAATAGCGGCATCATTATATCCGCCTTGCAGCTTCAGTTTACCAATCAGTTTAGCTTCAAAGTTACCTTCTTTATTAGGGACTTTAAATACCAGGAAAGTACCGTCAAATCCTTTGCTTCTGTTTTTAGTGAAAAGGTAGAAGTTTCCGTCCATCTCTACAAATCCCTCACAGTCATACAAGAGGTTAGATTTTTTGGGAGGAAACTCTGTCTGCCCCTCATAATGGAACCTGGTTGTTTGAACTACTTTTGTTGTCGTTTGGGTAATATCTTTCAGGTCAGTTTTTAAAATAGCCAGATCCTGGCGGTTATTATCATTATTCCCGAAATCTCCGATATAAATATTTCCCTGAGTATCTGATATAATATCTTCCCAATCCGTATTTTCAGCATTTTCAACGGGAATTTTGGCCATCATCTGCCCACTTTCATTAAGACCATATACTGCATTTTTATTTCCCCGGTCTTCAATAACCCAGATTGTTTTTTTATCTTTTGATAAAGTAATCCCGGAAACTTCCTTTAATTTTTTAGGCAAGGAAAACTGTGGTTTCAGTTCATCTCCCTGAGCAGGTGAATTCTGAGCTTTAGGATTACAACTTAATAAAAACATTGCGGGAAGGATAAGAAAGCGTAGCATATTTATTTTTATTTTTTTCACTGAATATAGGTAGTAGCATTAATTGTTCCAATTCTGTATTAGGATAACTGTTTGGCCTTTTCCCAGAGAACATCCATTTCTTCAAGAGACATATCTGTAAGCTTTAGATCCTGTTCTTCTGCAAGACCTTCCATCTTCTGAAACCGTGAAATAAACTTCAGGTTGGTTCTCTCCAGGGCAGAGTCCGGATTAATTCCTGAAATTCTTGCATAATTGATTAATGAGAAAAATACATCTCCAAGCTCCTGTTCTTTTTTATCCAGATCAGTTTCTGCATGGAATTCCTGAATTTCTTCATCTACCTTTTTCCAGGCATCTTCTGCATCATGAAACTCAAAACCGATGCCTTTTACCTTGTCCTGAATTCTATAAGCTTTTACAAGGCTTGGAAGGCTTTTCGGAACCCCGCCTAAAATAGATTTGTTTCCTTCTTTCAGTTTTAGTTTTTCCCAGTTTTGTTTTACTTCTTCCTCGTCTTTCACTTCAGTATCTCCATAGATATGAGGGTGGCGGAAAATCAGTTTTTCATTAAGAGAATTGATGACATCTGCAATATCGAAACTTCCTTTTTCGGAGCCTATTTTAGAATAAAAAACAAGATGAAGCAATACATCGCCCAATTCTTTTTTTATCTCCTGCAAATCCTCCTGCAAAATGGCATCAGAAAGCTCATACGTTTCTTCAAGGGTAAGATGGCGGAGAGACTGTAAAGTCTGCTTCTGGTCCCATGGACATTTCTCACGCAGATCATCCATAATATCCAGTAATCTCCCGAAAGCTTCTAATTTTTCCTGTTTTGTATTCATAAGTAATTGGAAATTCAATATTATACAAATGTAAGGGTTATTCGGGCACTATTACAAACGTTGAGAGTGAAAGTTACGGAGTGCAGGGTTAATATCTAACCTATTCTGTTATCTGCTTCCCGAAATACAAAAAGCCTTGCCAGAAAATTCCTGGCAAGGCTTTATATTTTAATTCAGTTCTGAATTATCCTTGTTTTCTGTGTGTACTTTTAGGAGCTGATTTTGCTGCTGAAGTAGCTTTTACTTTTGGTGCCGCCGGCTTTTCTGCTTTTGGAGCTGCTTTTTTAGCATCAACATCTAAGCTAACTTCTCCTGCTGGTTCTCCATCTAAAGTTTCTGGCTCAGCCTTTACGAAGCTTTCCGGAGTGATATATCCAGCTTTCTGAAGAGTGTTGTACCACTGTGCCAATTTCTTGATATCAGAAGAATATACTCTTTCAGTATCATAGTTAGGAAGAGAAGCTAACATAAAATCTTTCAGATCTGCATCTGAAGATTTGTGAGAGATTGTCTCTTTGTAATCGTTGTTTTTTGCAATATTTTCAAAAACTTCGAACAAAGGTACTTCTTTATCAAATGTAAACATTGCGATATTATCTAATAAGCTTACCTGGCTTGAGTTTCCAATGCTTACTTTTTTCTTAGTGGTAACATCTTCAATGATGAATCCGTTTCTTAATTGAGAAACTAGTTTGTAAAGTCCTGGTTTTCCAGAAATTGAAATTATTTTTTCTAACAGCATAATTTTATTTTTTGTAAATTCTGCAATCAGCGTTAAGCTTTTTGCTTTTTATTATTTCTTTTAATCCTTATTTATTATTTGGGAAATCTCATTTTGTAACCGATGCTTACGTCCCCCTGAGAGATTTTTGACAGTTTTCCTTTTACCAGCTTTTTCTTCAAAGCGCTTAGGTGATCGGTAAACAGTATCCCTTCAATGTGGTCATATTCATGCTGAATTACGCGGGCTCTAATATCGGAAAAAGTTTCTGTATGTTTCACAAAATTTTCGTCATAATATTCAATAACGATGGTGTCCTTTCTTTTCACATCTTCTCTTACATCCGGAATGGAAAGACAGCCTTCATTGAACTTCCATTCTTCTCCAGATTCTTCAAGAATTCTGGCATTGATGAACACTTTTTTGAATTCTGCCAATTCATCTTTAATATCTTCATAATCCTCATCTTCCGCAAGAGGAGTTACGTCTATTACAAACAGGCGGATATCCAAACCGATCTGAGGCGCTGCAAGACCAATTCCGTTTGCGCTGTACATCGTTTCGAACATATTATCTATCAGTTCCTGTAATCCGGGGTAATCTTTTTCTATATCTTTTCCTACTTTTCTCAAAACAGGATCCCCAAAAGCTCTTATCGGTAGTATCATCTTAATCTTTGTTCTAAAAAATTCTGCAATATGATGGTTGCACTTACTTTATCTATCAATCCTTTTTCCTGTCTTTTCTTCTTGTTTTTTCCGCTTTGGGAAATAAAGAATGAAGCCATTTTGGAGGTAAACCTTTCATCAAAACGATGGACTCCAATATCCGAAAATTCTTTTTTAAATTCTTCAATGAATTTTAAAATATCGGTTTCCACCTCTGAAATATTTCCTTTCAAATCTATGGGAAGCCCAATCACTACTTCATCTACCTTATTTTCACTGAAATATTTTTTCAAAAATTCCATTAAAATACGGTTCTCAACAGTTTCCAGCCCACTGGCTATAATCTGCATATCATCCGTTACAGCGATGCCACAACGGGCTTTTCCGTAGTCTATTGCAAGGATTTGTCCCATAAGTCTGCAAATTTAGTAAAATTTACTGATTTTATTCATTACGCAGTTTTTTTCTATAAATCATGTTTTATTCCATATTTTTTTTTATAATTTTAATCTTCCAAAAAACAGACTATATGAAGAGACTCATCCTCGTAAGACATGCGAAAAGCGACTGGCCGGAAGAAACGGAGGATTTTGACAGACCTTTGGCAGACAAAGGACTGGAGGATGCTATGAACATGTCCAGATTTCTTAAAAACAATAATATTTCTATCGATTATTTTGTTTCCAGCCCGGCAGTACGAGCCCTGAATACATGTAAAATTTTTAATCAGGCCTATCAGCTGGATTGTACTACGAATGAAAAACTATACAATCCTTCGGAAAGAAATTTTGAATCTGTAATTTATGACCTTGATGACAATCTGAGTTCGGTTGCCCTTTTCTCCCATAACAATGGAATTTCCAATTTTGCCAATTCTATTTCGGAAGATATTTTTCATTTTCCAACATGTGGTGTAGCCGGCTTTGAAGTTGATTGTGATTCATGGTCAGAATTTGACGGGGCTAAGAAGAAACTTCTGTTCTTTTATGAGCCGGGGAAGATATAATTGTATCCCCAGCCTTCTCCACGCCCTAATCTTTCTCTTCTTTTTTTCATGTCAGAAAAAGGAGAAAACTTATTTTGAAACAATAGCTATCAATGATATAAAATTATCTGCCACTCCAAAACAAGGAAGCTGGAGGTATAATCATGATGAAAAATTTCAGCAGTTTGAAGATTTTCAAAAATCCAAAAAGATAAAACCAGAACCGGGAAAGAATATTATTTATCTGCAACCCATCGGAGATTTTGATTCTCTTCAGCAAAAAGAGATTGAACTCACAAAAGACTACTTAAAAATATATTTCCAACTGGAAACGAAGATATTACCTGTACTATCTAACAGTATTTTCCCTAAAAAAGTAAAAAGAATATTCAAGGATGGGCAGGAACAGATCCTGGCGAGTTATGTATTAGATAGCTTTTTAACGAAAAGAAAGCCAAAAGATGCAGCAATACTTATGGGTATCACAGAAAGAGATCTTTATCCAATACCTGAATGGAACTATGTTTTCGGATTAGCATCTTATGAAAACGGAGTTGGGGTAACCTCAATATACAGGTTTGCGAACGGATATTTAACAGGTTCTAACTTTAATGAAAGTATGCTAAGGCTTATGAAGATCAGTTCCCACGAGATCGGACATATGTTTGGAATCAGCCATTGCCTGAATGCCAATTGTGTAATGAACGGAACCAATACTCTTTCTGAAACTGATTTTCATTATGCAAGAGCCTGCTCGCTCTGCCAGAGAAAACTCAACTCCAGCATTTCTTATAACAGCAAAAAGAGATTGCTTGAATTAAAAGGGTTCTTTAAAAAGTATCATCTCAATTCAGAGTTTGCCCGTACTCAACAGGACCTCAACCTGCTTCAATAAGCTTCTTTTATTTTACGAACCTCATATTCCCCTCTTCTAAGTTGATATTTTTTTTGACGGGGTAGTTAACAGCTCACGCAGATTTCGCAAATCACGCAGATCTTACCTTTTCACATATAATCATTATTATGAGTATTTTGAAAATTTGCGTTATCTCCTAAATCTGCGTGAATAAATAAAAAAAGAACGGATCAGAGTCCGTTCTTTCTATATGTATCATAATGTTGTTTTTTATTTTCTCTTCAGATCCAGATCATCAAAATCAAAGCTGAAATCTGTAACATCTGAAATTGCTTTTAATTTGGCAGAATGCGCTTTTCCGTTTTCATCATAATCAAATATGATATATGCATCAGCATCATAGCTTCTGTCATCCCATTTAATGATGAATGAGTTATTGGAATAAGGAAGCAGCTCTCCTTTTAATCTTGGCGAATTTTTGCATGAAATTCTGTAAGTATTTCCCTGCTGAACGATTTCTACATCACCAAACCAGACATCGTTATAAGTTCCTGTAAACTGCTCTGCTTTTGGCTGAAGGGCTTTTTCCTTTTTAAAGGCTTCTGATTTTGCAAAGGCTTCTTTCTTTTGTTTATCGAAATCTGCATTTACTTTTGCCATTCTGTCCCCATATGTTTTCAGCCAGTTTCTGTCAGCCACTCCCAGATAAGAATCTTTCACGGTATTGGTAATGGTATTGAATGCTGCTCCGGATTGTTGGTTTGTTAATACCACAATTCCTAATTTCAGATCAGGAATTAAAGTGAACTGCGTTACTGTTCCAATCAGTCCTCCTGTATGCTGTACTTGTTTATGACCTTTTACATCGCTTAGAAACCAGCCTAAACCATAGCCGTAGAAGTTTGTATCATAAGGATTCTTAGCCGCTACTTTATCCGGAATCTGTAAGCTCCAAAGTTGCTGAACATTTTTATCGGAAACTAATTTCTTACCGTCTTTAGTGGTAAAATTGTTTAATAAACATTCTGCCCAGGTGGTCATGTCTTTAATATTACTCATAATTCCTCCGGCGGCGTTTGCCGTTTCATTCCAATCATGGGGAACGGCAACAGCTTTTCCATCTACAGGAGCGTGTGCATCAATTTTATTGGCTACAGCCTTCGCTCTGTTATAGCTTCCAAAACTGGAAGTCATCCCAACCGGCTTCATAATTCTCTGTTCTATAAATTCGGCCCAGCTTAACCCGGAAATTCTGTGGATCACTTCACCTGCAACGATGAACATGATATTATTGTAATCTAAGGTGGTTCTGAAAGGATTTTCCGGTTTCAGATATCTTACATTGTGAACAATATCATTAACCGTTAAGCTTCCTCCTTCCGGAAAAAACATCAGGTCTCCCTGTCCTAATCCTAATCCTGCTCTGTGTGTAATCAGATCTTTGATGGTTACATTTTGAGAAACATACGGATCATACATCTGAAATTCAGGGATGTATTTTGAAACTTTATCATCCCAGTTCAGTTTTCCTTCATCTGCAAGAATTGCCAGCGCCACACAAGTGAAACCTTTAGAGTTGGAGGCAATTCCTA
Source organism: Chryseobacterium bernardetii (assembly GCF_003815975.1). Taxonomy (NCBI): domain Bacteria; kingdom Pseudomonadati; phylum Bacteroidota; class Flavobacteriia; order Flavobacteriales; family Weeksellaceae; genus Chryseobacterium; species Chryseobacterium bernardetii. The sequence goes on along the minus strand of NZ_CP033932.1, from coordinate 1,977,738 downwards.
CCAGGGTATTATCATCCATAGGTTGTTTAGTAGTAAGAGAACGTACTCCAAATCCTTTGGAATAGGTCACTTTTCCATCTTTTACAATTCCTACGGACATTCCCGGAACGTCAAAAGTTTTCAGGGTATTTTGGATCAGATCATCCAGTTTTTTTTCTTCAACCTGCGCGTTCGCCAATCCTACGGTTAAAAGAAAAACAAAAAGAGAAAATTTCTGCTTCATTATTTTTTAATTTTCCCAAATTTAGTAAATAACCTTCGTCCGGGGTAAGAAAATTGTGATTTATATAGCTGGATGCCGGAAGCACTATTAGACATTTAATAAAAGGAAATCATTAAACTCCATTAATACTCCAGACGAAAATTAATAATATGATTTACGATAGCTTCCTTCTTCCTTACCTATTGCTACAAAAAACCGGAAGAAAACTCTTCCGGCCGTCATTAAATCAAATGATCTTATTGTACTAACAAAAAAGAAATTATTTTTTTGAGATGACATTCACCCCCATTAATCTTCCGCTTCCTTTAAGTTTAAACTCAACTCTTGTGTTTTTAGAAACCGGGTCGTAAGAACTTAAACCTGAAAAGTTATCTGTCTTATTATTCGACATAAAATAGATTCTGTTTTTATATAAGAATGGATTCTGATAGTTGTAGAAATTATCTACAGGAATATCAAGCTTTACCGCTTTCCTGGTCTGAACATCAATTTCATTCCAGTACCAGATATCATTTCTGTAACCTACCCCATGCCCATCACTGTAATAAGAAGCCGGAGATGAAGGAATGGTAGTATAGATTTTATTATTGTAAGCGAAAATTCTGTTGAACTCTGCAGGATGTACGTAATCCTTGATATCAATTTCAAAAGTAGAGTCAAAAGTCGTTTGTCCGTTCTTTATTCTGAGAATTTTAGATGAAAAGGCTGCTTCCTGAGATTTCATATCGGATGCCGCTACCATATAAATATCTTTGGTTACTTCATCAATACTCCATAGAACATGGTCTGTGAAAAGCCCAAGGTTGGTAGTATTAGGATATTTTGTAACATTTTCCATTTTTTTTGAAGTCAGGTTATAAACGGCAACCGCTACCTCTTTGATGATAGGTTTTATCTGCCAATTGGATCCTTTTTTACCAATCTGTAAGTCAAGATACAGTTTATCATCTCTCTTGATTAGAATTAATTGACCTGCCGCCTGGTAAGCTTTCTCCCCCGGTCCAAGCACTGCAGGATCAATTGTTTGAGCTAATGAAGAAAGATCTATTTCTCCTGTACGCTGCATAGTTCCCGGATTAAAGGTCTGAATCTTCAGCATTCCCCTTGACCCGTCCCAATAATATCCTTCGGTATCGCTTACGACAAGATAATTAGGCTCAAAGCCATTATTTTGGGTAGCAATGAAGCCTTTTGAAGTAATATTTCCTGCATTATCTGCCGTAAGTTTAGAAAAACCTTCTTCTGAAGATGCTGCACCGCCAAGCCTGTAAATATTCTCTCCGAAAGCCTTTCCTCCTGCAGAATACGCAATCTGATAGAAAGGTTTTTTATCAGCTAATGAAAGTTCTCCCTGAGGCAGTTCTGAGAATGAATAGATGTTTCCACCCCATCCTGCGGTACTGTTATAGATGATCCAACTGTCTTTAGTTTCTGTTGTTGGCTGTTTCTGTTGCTCTTCAACGCTGTCATCACTGCTGCAATGGGTAAAAAGCAAGAGGCTTAATACAGATAAAAGTATAGAAATCGGTTTTGATTTTCTCATAATCATAATATTAAAAAATTGTATACGTTAATTTCAGATGATAAGACCTTGTGGGTTTCTGTGCATTATAATTATCATACAGTCTTTCATTCGTAAGATTATTAATGCTAAAATTAATGGCCAGTTTAGGATCTGCCAGGAAATAGGTAATTCCTACGCCCACATTTACCATGCCCCGTCTTCCGTCAGTCGGTATGAGGAGATCACTGGATGCTATCTTAGCTTTGGAAAACAGTCCCGGTTCAAGATTTCTGGGTACAGGATATAGTAAGAAGCGATGTACATAATTAATGTTATAATACAGTTCTACTTTATCTTTCATTTTTAAGATATCTGAAAAATTCAGTCTCAGATAATGATTTCCAAATAAGTAAGGGATATTCGGCTGCCTGGCATCTTCCCAGATGCTTTCAGAGCCGGAAAGGTTTTTAAGCCTAATATCCTGATAAGTAATATTGAATCCTGTCTGAATGTTTTTGATGTGTTGATAATTAATTTCATATTCCAATCCCAGGACTCGGTTGTCATAATAATTCTGATACCTTCCGTAAGGATTATCCGGAATCATGAATATGGTATTTTTAACGTTCCTGTAGAAAAGATTTAAACTTGTATTCAGCTTATAATTTGATGAAGTATAATCCAGAACAAGATTGACGTTATCACTTTTTTCAGGTTCAAGGTCAAGGTTTTCTCTGATTAAAATTCCATCTCCGAAAATTTCGGTTTCATCAGGAAGCCGCACTGCTTTTTCATAGGATAATTTCAGAATAAAGTTTTTAGGCTTATAGCTGATTCCCGCCATGTAACCTGACGCATTTTTATTCCGGTCAGATTCCCAGGTGAAATTATATTTATCCGTAGTATATCCTTTAGAACTGAAGAAATAATTCTTAACTCCAATTATAGTTTCCACTTTGCGGTCAAGCCAATGAGACACTAATCCCAAAGCGACAATATTCTTATTGTAGATCGCCGGGACTTTGAGAACATCTTCTCCGTTTACATTGATTGCTCCATAGGGATCACTTCCTTTTCTTCGTTGATAGAAATACATATTTCCAAATTCCAGGCTATGGTTATTATTGATACGGAATATAGCATTAAGCCTTGTGTGGAACATATTGTAGCTCATCTTCATATCATTCCCTTTATTGATCTCACCAACACTGTTTTCATTACTGAAAGTGTATTCTCCCAACCAGTTGTATCTGCGTCTGCTGATATCTACGAAGGAATTGTTGTATCTCGCAAAAGCAGTCATCAGATCCAGTTTCAACCGATTATCGAAGAACATTTTTTTATACTGCAGATAACCCGTCACATTATTTTCCCTGGCAAAAGCTTCTCCGTAAGGTTTTCTCATTTCGAGATCATTCTGAATCTCCTTATAGAAATGAGAATAGATAAATCCTACTCTAAAATCATTGGTCCAGCTTTTATTCCTTACGCCGGTATAAACTTCCATATATGAAGCTTCCGTATTGTCATGAAATCTTCTGGCTTCCACTTTTTTAAGATTTGCTGTTTCCTGGTCTATAACTTCTCCCAGAATTTTATAATTGTTCTTGGAAAATACATAGCTAGCCTGAGTTCCTATATAAAACAGGCTATCTTTTTTCCCGGTAAAGACTGCATTAAGGTGAGATTTATAAGTACTGAATGATGCCATCTCACTGGATATTTCCAGATTGTCTTTCTGTATAGGTTTTGAAATAAAGTTAATACCACCTCCTAAAGCATCCGAAGCCAGTGCAATCGGCATTACCCCTTTGTATACATCTACTCTGTCCAGCATATTGGGAGATAAAACATTTGGATTAAAGCTATGTCCATAGAATTCAATCGGGACTCCATCTCTGAAAATCCTGACAGCTTTCCCCTGAAGACCTCCAAGATTCACCTGAAACCCTGATCCAATAGCACCTTCTGTACGAAGTTTAATTCCGGTGACCATATTCAGTATTTCTCCAATATTGTTGGCCTGACTTTTTACAGCCTGCATATCAACAATCTTAACGCTTAATGGAGTTTCTTTAAGCTTCTCGAGCTTCTTTTTACCTCTGATATAAACCTCATCAATATGGTTTGCATCTGAAATTGCTATTTCATACTTCCGGCCCGACTGACAGTTGATATCCAACGTATCATCATAAACAACATTATCCTGATACAGTATTATCACCTTCACACGACCATCAGATACCTCTGCAAAATCAACGGTTCCCTGTTTTGAAATTTTTTTCTTTTCACCGTTAATCACCACATACATCTCATCGTGATTATAGCTTTTGATGTTTTTAACAATTAAAGTAATTGGGCAGGCAGCCAATACCAAGGAAGAAAGCAGAGAGACCAGGAAAAATATACGCTTCATAGTTATATCGTTTCTAATGCTCCAAAATGCTGGAATGCAATATTCTTTTCCAACGGATAATACTCGTGGCCTACTATTTTGTTGATGATAGTAGCATTTCTATAAGGTCCCATTCCTAAATCTGAGGTGATAATCCCCTGAGAATCTACACAGCCGTTCTGCATGAATATTTCATTATCATTGATATCAACCGTATAGTTTTCTGAGGACAATAAGGTTCCATCATTTTCGCTTTTGTTCAGGCGGTCTTCAATAGGTTGTAAAAAATGAGGAACTTCATAACGATAACCTGTTGCCAGAATAAGATAATCCGTATCTACTGAAAATGTTTTCTCTTCTTCAAGATGTCTCATCTTTAGGGTATAATTTTCATCATACTCCATATCTTCCAGCAAACTACTGGTTAATATTTTTACAGGAAGCGGCTGTTCTTCTTTCATCTGCTGATGATAAAGCTCATCATAAATTGTGCTTATCAGTTCATCATTGATTCCTTTATACAAAATGTCCTGTTTGTTGATAACTTCCCTTCTTTTTGATAACGGAAGCCTGTTGAAGTAGGAAATATAATCCATGGAAGTAAATTCATACGTAAATTTTGAATTTTCCATTGGGAAGAACCGGTCTGCCGCTGTTACCCAGTTCAGCTTTAAATCTAAATCCGGCCTGGAGGAAAGAAGATCGAAAAATACTTCACCTCCACTTTGTCCGGAACCTAATACGGTAATGGTACTGCCTTTCTTTAAATACTGTTTTCTGTGTAAATATTCAGAAGAATGGAAAATATGTTCTTTAGAGAAGCGCTCTGTTACTTTAGGGACATTAGGAATTGAACCTACTCCTAAGACAATTTTATCAGTGAGATATACTTTCTTTTCACAGTTAATAAGATCAATAACAGAAACTTCGTAGCATTCATGAATTTCATTATAATCTATTTCTGTAACGGTGTGGCTGAAATTCAGGCTTTCAATTTGTGAGGCAACCCATTTGCAGTAAAGGTTGTATTCCATTCTGGTGACATAAAAGCTTTCCTTAAAACAGAAACGGAAAATCTTACCTTTCTCTCTTAAATAATTGATATAAGTAAAAGGACTTTTAGGATTTACAATCGTTACAAGATCTGCAAGGAAAGGAACCTGAAGGGTTGTTCTGTCTATCATTAAACCGCTGTGCCATTCAAACCTTGGTGCTTTGTCAAAAAATATAGTTTTCAGATTATGTTCTTCCAGCAGTGCCGCAAGACTTAGATTGAATGGTCCTATTCCTATACCAATGATATCATATTTCATAAATTATCTTTTTCAGTATTCAAGTATTGTTATGTTGTAATGTTTATTTTCAGAACCGAGTCTTTGAAGATATCTTCCGTTGTTTCATAGAACTTCTCACGGTTAAGGAAAGTAAGGTTGGATGTTTTGTAAGGAAGCGCCAATGATCTGTTGAACTCGCATCCTACTTTCGTAATAAGGTTATGAGTTCCTTTGTGCGAGGCGGAAGCTTCACCTATCATTCTTGTCAGCTGTGGAAAAGAGAAGAAGTATTCCATACACATGGCCAATGCGTAGGTAGAGAAATGTGGAATTTTTTCTTTAGCAGGAGCAATAAGCATATGAAACCCGTAATCTCCGGGTTTAAAACGATAGTATTTACCTACTTCATCTTTTACCGCCCAATACAGTTCTAAAGTAAAAATAGGATTGCCATTCAGAAGGCCAATGTAAGGATGAGAATAATCAACGCCCATGTGCTTGATGTAAGCCTCTTCAAATTCCTGTTTATCCACATCCATTTCCCAGTACTTTTTAGCATATTCCATATTGGACCATTCGTGCAGGAATTCCATATCCGTTTCCGGATTAAAAGCTCTCAGGGTAATCTCTAAAGTCCCGTTATTGAAATATCTTTTGTGAAGGATTTCCCCGTAATCAGGCTTTATCAGCTTTTTAGAATAGTGCTTAGGATTAATCAGGAAATTATGCTGCCTGATATACTCTTTCCACGTATCTTCATTTACACCGTGAGCCTGTTTCAGGAAAAGCCTTGCCTCTATGGTTTCATAAATAAAATTCAGGGCCTCACCATACACTTCCCTTAAAGAATCAATTTCAGTATCTACAATCTGGTAAAGAATTTCCTCCTCTATTGAAGCCAGATAAGCCAAATGCCTTAAAACCGGATACAAATTGTAGTAAACAATGTGGGTTCTTATGTATGTTTCAGCTTTTTCCCTTCTGATAGCAGATCCATCGGGAATATATTCATCAAAACTAACATGTACTCTATCAGCACTTTGTTTGATAAATGTATGCCCTATATTGCTGTTATAAATGATCCCTTCCTCAATATACTTTCCTACTGCTGTTTTCAGCAATGAATGGGTATATTCTGAGAACCATTGGATAATAGCTGCCTTCTTATCATAATCAGATTCTAATGCTATATTCTTCGAAATAAATTCCAATAGATGATCGTTATCGTATCCGAAAAAACTAAAAATGTTTCCTGCCTTAACAGAGCCTGTAAAAGAATGACTACTTTCTCTAATTTTATGTTCTTTGTCAAAATACTCGTCAAATTCTTCAGAAAAATATTGTACATAAGCTTCTTCCGGGCTGCCCACGATTGTATTTCCGCCATAAGCAAGGGAAGCAAGGAATTTATAAGCATCTTCTGCACTCATCTTAACCACTTCACCCATTTTCTTTTCTCTGTATCCTATCTCTTTTCCCAGATGATGAATTCCGGTAGTAGAAAAATGCTTTACAGGAACAATTAAATAAGATTCTTTACCTGTAATATTAATTCGGATGAATTTACTTTCAGAACAACTGTTCATGAACGTTGACAACTCTTCATCAAACTTTGGTATAAGGTCAAAATAATACCAGTCTTTGCTTTCCAATAAGTATAAACCGACACTCATTATTATTTTTGTTTAGATTAAATAAAAATTAAGACAAATATATACATATTTTATTATTATCAAATAAATTATTTTAAATACTTAAATTAAACAATATAAAATACTGAATCACAAATAGTTAAAACAAATATCCCAACTTAATTAATACACTAAAACGTGAATACATCTATTATTTCGATTCCTTTTTTGTATTTCAAGAATCAATTTTTATGTTTTCGAAAAATTTGATTTAGGAATTAAATAAAAAAATAATGAAAAATGATAAAATGTCTCAATATGAGAATTTATATCGATTCATAAGACCTGATGGACCAGTTTTATATTGAACGGAAAACTTTCTGCCTTGTACTGAAAAGCTTAATTTTGCATTCTAACTATAGTCATTTAAATATGAAAAAGTCGATTCCCTTTCTTCTGCTATTCTTCTTTGCAGCCGGTTTTATGAAAAGTCAGGACAGAGCTTCAGATCCTTTTCTTTTACAGACCTGGAAACTGATTAAGCTGGACAACTATATTTACACATACGAAAAACAGAATATTTTCAACGCCAAAATCCCTGGCCTAAAATTCAGTAAAAACGGAAAAATCATTGGAAACTTAAGCAAATCTGCCAATGGTTATGATGCAAAGGAAGATTTTCCGGGAAAAGTATCAAAGATGGAAAGGTATATAGGAAACTGGAAAAAGGTTTCAGACACTACTATTGCCATTTCATTTTCTTCCAATAACAGTATGGACGGAACTTTTGTAATTTCAAGGCTTACTGAAAGCGGGCTGAAGCTAAGAAAAGTCTTCAGTGCAGACATTGAAAAAAAGCTGGATTCTATACGAAAAACCAAGAGTATTTCTTATTAAGACACAATTTGTATTTACAGAAATTATAAGATTCGACTAAAATAATTTTATCTAAGCTTCTTTATATTTGCAGTCTAAAACATTAAAAATGGCAGTAAACAGATTTTTCACTTTCTTCATATTGATGGTGAGCTGTAATTTATATTTTTCACAGGATGTAACCATTAAAGATGACAAGGTTCTTCTGGATGGAAAACAAATTCTTAAAGCAGAAAAGATCAATGTTACGCAGTACTCTTTCTTTTCTATGAAGGATGATGAAGAAATACTGATGTATAGATATATGGATAATGAAACACCAAGATATGTAACTGATGATTACTTTATCCTGAACTTTCTGACTGAGAAAACTAAGGTGGAATCTACTGATTTAGGGAAAATCGCCAATTTTATGAATTCCAGAAAGGGAATGGAAAAACTGGTAAGATGGCTTTTAAAAGAAAGAGTAATTAATCAGGATGGGGAACTAAATCCTGAACGTGTGGCTGTATTCAAAGAAAAATACGACGAAAATATTACCCAAAGAACCGTTAGATAATGACAAAGATTCTTCTTCTCTCGGATTCTCACTCTTATATTGATAACAGAATTCTGGAATATGCATCCCAGGCTGATGAAATCTGGCATTGCGGTGATTTTGGAAACATGGATGTTATTGAGCAGCTGGAAAAAACAAAGCCTTTAAAAGGAGTTTATGGAAATATTGACAACGCTAAAATACAATCCGAATTTCCGGAGGTCAACCGTTTTTTCTGCGAAAAACTGGAAGTTGTAATGATCCATATCGGTGGATATCCCGGAAAATATTCGCCATTAGCAAAAAAGGAAATTACCCAAAAAGCTCCAAAATTATTTATTTCGGGACATTCTCATATATTGAAAGCTATGTATGATGAAAAGAACAATCTTTTACACCTTAATCCGGGGGCATGTGGAAAACAAGGCTGGCACAAGGTGAGAACAATGATGCGTTTTGTGGTGGATGGTGATGAGATAAAGGATCTGGAAGTGATTGAGTTGGGCCCGAGAGTTTAAAGGTTTGAGCATGGTAGAATTTGAGAGTCCATCTATGGTTCAGAATAAACCCGCATCATTTATTAAAAATTAAAAAGCACTCATTCAAAGTAGGTTAAGAATTTATGAAAATTGGAGATACAGTTTCTGTAGTGGATGAAGATTTAAGCGGAGTAATTACTTTCGTGAAGGGAAATATTGTGGTTTTTAAAGATGAATATGGCTTTACCCATCAATACCCTAAAGAAAAACTGGTTCCCAAGAATGCTGAGCTTTATGAAAATATCAGGATAGTAAAAAAAGCCGAACCTAAAAAGATCATTTCTAAAAAACATCAGAAAAATCATTTGGTTCTGGACCTGCATTTTCATAATTTGGTAAAAAATCCTAATGACTATGACAGCTTTGAAAGATTGTTCATCCAAAAGGAAAAGCTGATTGAAGTGATTGAGTTTTGCAGAAAAAACAATTTAAAGAGACTCGAGATCGTTCACGGAATTGGTGATGGTACCTTACAGCGTATGGTTCGGGATGTTTTGGAAAGTCAGGTTAATATTGATTTTTATAATAAGGAAATACTTCACCATCAATCGGGTGCGGTAATGGTAGAATTTCACTAAATTTGCAGGAATTGAAATATGAACGTACTTAATTTACTTTTTACCAAAGACGGATTGATCTACCAGATTGTGAAAAACAAAAACATTCTGGAGGAAAAATCTTATTTCGTTACCGAAGAAACACCCGCTAACCTTATTGAGGAAAAGCTGGATGAGGTTCTTATCAAACAGCGCTATGATGAAATCCAGGTGATTTCTGCTTTGAATCATTTTACATTAATGCCGGAAGGCTTTTCTGACCATGATGCAGGCTTTGACCTGATCTCTTTCAATGCACCTGCAGATAAGGAAAAAGAAGAGCTGATGCTTTCCATCAACAAGAAATTCAATATTCAGTTCTATTATACTTTCCCAAAGAATTACTACAGGAAAATAAAAGAGCTGGCCATACCGGTTCATTTTAATTTTTCAGGGGAAAAGTTTTTAAGCTCTATCAACAATAAAAACAATAAAGAGATCCATATCAATCTTTACCACAATCAGTGTGAATTTTTTGCCATTGATAATAAGAAAATCATCCTTTACAACAACCTGGATGTAAATTCTGAAGTTGATTTCCTTTATTTCATCATGTTCACGCTAAGCAAAATAGGCTTCGGAATCAATGAGACCAATTTTTATGCTTATGGTGAAACTACAGAAAATGAAACGTTTATTTCCGAGCTTCAGAAGTTTGTGAAAAACCTGAAGATTGTTTTTGACAATATTCCTAATAAGAATTTTATACTTAATTAGATTACAGGCTGCAGACACAGAGAGTAAAAAACAATCATCACCTGCCACCTATAATCTATTACCTAAACCTAATACAACATGTTCAGAATAATATCAGGCAAGTGGAAAGCCAAAAAAATTGCCGCTCCCAAGAACTTTGAAGTAAGACCAACCACAGATTTTGCGAAGGAAGCTTTATTCAGTATTTTGGAAAACAAATATGATATGCAGTCGATTTCTGTATTGGATCTTTTCGCTGGAATCGGTTCTATTTCATTGGAATTTGCTTCCAGAGGATGCCAGGATGTCACTTCTGTAGAAATGAACCCAAAGCACACTGCATTCATCAATTCGACAGCCTCTGAGCTTGACATGGCGCTTCAGATCAATGTACAAAGAGGGGATGTATTTGACTGGCTGAAGAAATTCAGAAACAAGAAGTCTTTCGAAATTGTATTTTCTGATGCTCCCTTTGAAATGGAAGAGAAAAAATACTATGAACTGATTTCTTTAGTTCTGAATAACAAGTTCCTGAAAGAAAACGGGGTTCTTATCGTAGAACATCAAAGCCGCTTGAAACTGGAACATCCTAATTTAAAAGATACCAGAAAATACGGAAACGTAAGTTTCAGTTTTTTTGATCCGAATAAAGAAGATAATCAGGAACTTTAGTTCTTGATTATTTTTTTTGAATTAGCCGGAGCCTTTTGTCCCCATTGGGTAATTGCTTCCAGAACCGGCAGCAATGTCTTTCCAAAATCCGTTAAAGTATACTCTACCATCAAAGGTGGCTTTTCTGTATATACTTTTCTATCAATGATGTTATCTTCCTCCAGCTGTTTGAGTTGAAGACTCAGTGTTCTTTCAGTAATAGTCGGAATATCTTTTCTCAGTTCATTATACCTTTTCGCTCCATTAATCAGGTGATGTAAAATTACAGCCTTCCATTTTCCGCCTATAAACCTCATGGTTACACTGGTGCAGCAGGGGTAAGATTTGTTATCTATTGTATACATTTTTATACTATCATTTTGTACCGTTATTGCAAAGTTAATAAACTTAAATTAATTTTGTAACTATAAATATGATAGTATATAATTATGAACTTTTTAGAAAAAATGAAAAGCAGGTATACTGTAAAAAAGTATAACCCAAAGGGAAAAATTGATGAACAACAAGTTGAAGAGCTCAAAGAAATCTTAAACCTCAGTCCGTCATCTATCAACAGCCAGCCATGGAATTTCGTCTTTGTGAATGATACAGAGCTGAAAAAACAATTAGGCGATAAATCGTACTTTAATAAGGAAAAAGTTTTGGAAAGCAGCTATATCATTGTTTTCCAGGTCATCAAAGATTTAAACAATTTTGAAAAACAAATTGAAGAAAATCTTCCGGAAGGTGCTGTTAATTATTACCGTACTATGGTAAAACCTAAGGGAGAAGAGGCTATAAAAGCCTGGTTGGGGCATCAGGTATATTTGTCCTTAGGGGTATTTTTATCCGCCTGTGCCACCATGGGAATAGATTCAACTCCAATGGAAGGAATTGAGCCGGAAGGTTACGATGCTATTCTGAATAATGAAAAATATGAAACACTTTTTGCCGTAGCAATCGGGGAAAGAGATGAAACAGATGCCAATCAGCCTAAGTTCAACCCAAAGAAAAGATTGAATGCTGAAAAAATAATCCTGGAAGCATAATTTTAACGCAGATTTCATAAATATTCTTCACAAGAAATACAGTTAATTCTCTCCTAGATTATGCAGAAAGAGCAGATCATAATGGAAAAAAAATCTGCGTAATTCGTGAAATCTGCGAGAAAAATATTCAGAATAAGTTTTATCGAAGATTAGATCCTAACGCCTTAAAAATACTGGCTATTACATTATTTGCACCTTAGTATTTTCCAACATAGTGCAATTGAGATTGTTTCGCTACGCTCGCAATGACAAAAAGAAAAAAGTCTGCTTCCAGATGAGGCAGACTTTTTATTTATAATACTTTCAATTCTAAATCAATCGTTTTCCCAAAGAATTTCTTGGAGATCTTTTCAAAGTTCTTGGTGATATCCGAAAGGTAAAAGTGATAGTTTGGTTTGGCATTATTATCATTCAGAAGATTGTATTTATCAAGGATAATCTTCAGATGATTTGCTACGATATTAGGGGAATCAATAACACGAACCCTATTCCCGTAATACTGCTTGATCTCATCAATTAAAAGCGGATAATGCGTACAGCCCAGAATTAAGGTTTCAATATTCTTTAATTTGTTATTGCTCAAATAATTGTAAATAATAGCATGGGTAATCGGATGGTTCTTAAAACCTTCTTCAATGGCCGGAACTAGTAAAGGAGTAGCTAATTCATCTACCTTAATCCATTTATTGTGCTTCCTGATACTCTTTTTATACAATCCCGAATTCACGGTAGCTTTGGTTGCAATAACTCCCACATTATTATGGATCTCATAAGCTACTTTTTCTGCTACAGGATTAATAACGTCTATGACAGGAACTTTCCCTGCTACCGACTGCATCACTTCATTCAAAGCATTGGCCGTTGCCGTATTACAGGCAATCACGATAGCTTTGCAGTTCTGCTCCAGCAGGAAGTTGGTAATCTTTGTAGAATATTCTATAATCGCTTCTTTTGACTTTTCACCATAAGGAAGGTGTTTGGTATCTCCAAAATAGATCAGGTCTTCATTAGGCAGGAGCCTTTTGATTTCTTTTGCAACAGTAAGACCTCCTACGCCGCTATCAAAAATACCGATAGGCTGGCTGGGTGAAAGATGCGAATAATCTTGTTTTTTAGTTTTCAAATGAGCTGAAATTTTATACAAAAATAGTGAATAATCTGTTACTTAATTAAGATTACTGATTGAAAAATCCTTCGGGAATCTTACTTTATAACTGACTCTGATTTTTTTCGTTTCAGATGGAGATATTTTAGCTGTCCATGTTAAGAATCCCTTTTCCTTATCAAAGTCTGCATTATCACTTTGAAGAAGCTCAATTTTTACAGATTCGTCTTTACTCAAAGGAATCTGATCTTTAATATCAATATTGATTGTTTCTTTTTTATTATTCCTGATGAGAAGATCATAAGTAAATGTTTTTTCCTGGTAAGAAGAAAACAATTTCTCACTGGCTTTGTCATTTACAATTTCTTTCTTAATGCTTATTTTTTTGTCATCCCCCAGTGTGATACTCATTTTATCATCCGTGAGATTTGGGTTGATTCTGGTTTCGCCAACATACATATTTTCAAAGATTACATTTGCAGAACCGGAAATCAGATCATATTTGCTAAAATCTTTAATTTCTGCAATAAGAAAGGCCGTTTTATCATATTTTGGTACAGTATAATATTTATAGTCTGCTGGTATTTTAATTTGTTTCAGATTAATAAAATGATCTTCATTATTAGACGAAATATCATATGGAATATCCACATCGAAACTAGTATTCAACTGATTTTCATTGATCTTAAATCCATAACCTACCATAACCACTTCTTCTATCTGTATGTCTTTCATCATACTGTCACTTTTAGAATAGCCACGATTCACTTTCTCCTCATTTTTATACGAATTCAGAAACCAAGGATTCATTAATGGTGCAGCATTACTTCTGGAAGATCTTGCATTAATAAGGGAAAGCTTCACACCTTTCCAGTCAAGCCCCGTATCTTGTCTTACTTTTGCTTTAAAAGTCACATCTAAAGGTTCGGTGAGCTTCATTCCTTTTACTTCATAAAAAGGTTCCCAGAAAACATTTTCTGCTAAATATCCTATATCCATTTTAGTATTTCCTGGAGAACTATTAGCAACTTTCAAAACAAGAACACCATCCGAAAGAGACTCTTCAGCATCTGTATTTGCTTTAAGCCTGCTTTTCAGTCTTTCCAATTTTAATGTGGCTTCAGTATATTTTTTATTAATATCCAGCTGAGCAATACTGATTTCGTTTCTCTTAGATTTATAATAGTCAGTCAACTGCATAAGCTGAGCTACACTGGAGGTATTACTTCCTACTAAAAGAGCTTGATTTTTATCTAATAACTCAAGAGTCTTATCATTGGTTTTTCGTTCAATATCAATTTTTGTTGTAAGATTTTCCAGAATTGCAATACTGTCTTTAATTTTCTTACCATTAGGATTATTACTTTCAAAATAGCTAGAATTATAGCTATCCCTATACTGTGCAGAAAGAATGGAGATATTTTTATTGTTAGTGTTGATCTGGACTGATTTTTCAATAATCTCATCTGAAATATTGCTTACCACAACTTCTGAAGTTCCTGCCGGCAGAGTAACATTCACTGTATTCTGAAGCTCTGCTGAAGTTCTGTAAACATTTACAGCAACTACCTTCGCTTTTACAAATATTGGTTTTTGTGAAAAATAGAACCCACTGAAAAAGAGAAAAAAGAGAAAAAAGAGAAATAAGTTTTTTTTCATGGTTTAAGTTTAGTTTTTATTTGAAGTTATCCACTCCAAATATACAGTATAAACATTAAACCATAAACAAATCAGAAGCAATTCCATCAGCCATAAACCAATGCTTTTCCGGAATTTTCAGATGATCTTTTTCAATAATCAAAATACCTTCCTCCATTTTCTGTTTAATTTCCTGCTGAAAATGTTCCAGAAAACGATCATCAAATTTTTCCTTTAAACTTTCCAGGTCTACGCCCCAGATAGTTCTCAATCCGATCATAATCATCTCATTAAACTGATCTCCCTTGGACAGAATTTCTTCTTCCTTGGCTAAAAGTTTTGTACTGAGCTTTTTGATATATTGCTGATTGTTGGCCACATTCCAGCTTCTTACATCAAATCCGTTATAAGAATGTGCTGAAGGGCCTATTCCTAAATATTCCTGATACTTCCAATAAGATGAATTATGTCTGGAATAAAAGCCAGGTTTAGCAAAATTGGAAATCTCATAATGTTCAAAACCATGATCCTTTAAGAAGTCAGACAGATAATAAAACTCTCTGTTCTGTTCTTCTTCTTTCGGACTTTTAACTTTCCCTTTTGATATCCAGTTATCAAGAGCTGTCTTAGGTTCAACGGTTAGAGCATAAGAGGAAATATGAGGGATTTCCAGAGCAATAGTTTTATGCAAATTCTCTTTCCATATCTCCAGATTAGAGGTAGGTGAGCCATAAATAAGATCTATACTCAGGTTTTCAAATCCGAAATCCTGAGCTCTTTTAATGGAACCTTCTGCTTCGGAAGCTGTGTGGGCACGATTCATCAGTTTAAGATCTTCTTCAAAAAAGCTTTGTGTTCCAATTGACAGTCGGTTAACCGGTGTTCCTGCCAGCTGCTTTAAGAAATTCTTATCAAGATCATCAGGATTGGCTTCCAATGTGATCTCAATATCTTTTTCAAAACTGAAATGGTGCAGAACTTCATCAATTAAAGAATTAATTTCATCTACAGAAAGAATAGAGGGAGTTCCACCTCCAAAATACAGAGACTTCAGGCTTCTTTTCTGCAACTCATCTTTTCTAAGCTGTATTTCAGTTTTCATAGCACGAAGCATCTCCTCCTTAAAATTAAGGGATGTTGAAAAATGGAAATTACAATAACTGCATTTTTGTTTACAGAACGGAATGTGAATATATATCATAAAAAAAGCTCTGAAAAATTCAGAGCTCAAATTTATTTAAATTAAATTGATTAATATCTATATCCTCGAACATTAATAAAGTTATCAAAATTATAACCCAGTCCGATCATGAAACTGTTTCCTCCGTATTGCTGAATATCAGATAATCCAAGGTTGTAAGTAGCTCCAATCATAAATTTATTGAATCTTACTTTAACAATCGGAGCAATTTCCAATTGCTGGCTGTCGAATCTGTTCTGAGCAGCTCTATAACTTACCCCTACAGAGAATGCATTCACTTCATTGGAGAAAGTCCCCATTAAGTTATAATCCATTACCCTTGTTGAGTTTGTGTTCAGGTTAATCATGGCAGCCGGAGTTAACGTGATATTGTCAGCAATATGCCAGTTATACCCTAAGTTTAAGAAAAACTTAATTGGAGAAGGCTCCCATCCGTTTACAATGGGTTTATCATTACCTAATGCAATATCATTTACTGAAACACCTCCAAAAAGGTTTCTGTAAGTAGCTGCTAAACCAAAGTTGGCATAAGCCATGAAAATATTCTGCTGATCACCTTTTACCAAAGGATCTCCCTGTTCTTCAACGTTGATTTTTGTATAATCAAAATTTCTGTTGTATAAACTAACACTTGTACCGAATGAGAACTGATCTTTTCTATCTCCTTCGCTACTTAGAGGAATAAAATATGAAGCACCCGCTGTAACGCCTCCTGCAGATTCAGCACCGTTGCTATCTCTGAATACGGTA
Organism: Chryseobacterium bernardetii; assembly: GCF_003815975.1. Taxonomy (NCBI): domain Bacteria; kingdom Pseudomonadati; phylum Bacteroidota; class Flavobacteriia; order Flavobacteriales; family Weeksellaceae; genus Chryseobacterium; species Chryseobacterium bernardetii. Next base: position 1,961,072 of record NZ_CP033932.1, on the reverse strand, counting down.
AGACCGGCACCTACTCTATCGAAAATGTTTGCATTGATTCCCACCGATTGTACATTTGGGGATTCGCTGAATTTTGAAAATTGCTTTTGATAAATCGCATTGAGCTGTACGTAGTCTGTTTTACCGTACTGAGCTGGGTTGAACAGGAAATCACCATCCAAAAGATACTGTTGATAATATGGTAGTGATTCTTGTGCTTTGTATGCATTTGACAAAAGAGCTAAACATACGATAGCATATAGTTTTCTCATAACAAATCTTGATTTCAATTCAACAAATATAAAAAAAATCTCAATATATTTTTAGTTTTCCAAATAATTTCTCCATTTTTTTACGGCATCCGCCATATCTTTGGGCATTGGGCTTTCAAAATATAATTCCTTTTTTGTTGTTGGGTGTATAAACCCAAGGGTGTGTGCATGCAGTGCATGTCTGGGAAGAATTTCAAAAACATTTTTAATAAATTGTTTGTATTTTGGAAGATTCACTCCTCTTAACGGTGTATGCCCTTCATAGCGCTCATCATTGAACAATGTATGCCCTATATGTTTGAAATGGGCTCTGATCTGATGCGTTCTACCCGTTTCAAGCTTACATTCAACCCAAGTCATATATTTGAATCTTTCTAAAACCTTGTAGTGAGTAACTGCGTGTTTCCCCTGGCTTCCATCCTCATAGACAGACATTTGCATTCGGTTTTTAGGATGTCTGCCGATATGCCCTCTGATAGTACCTTCGTCTTCCTGAGGATTACCCCATACAAACGCCCAATACAACCTTTTTGTAGTTCTGTTGAAAAACTGTTTTGCCAAAAAGCTTAAAGCATATTCATTTTTAGCAATTACCAGTAATCCGGAAGTATCCTTATCAATTCTGTGAACAAGCCCTACCCTGTCTAGATCAGACTTTTCGCCATTTTTTTCAAAATGATAAGCCAAAGCATTCACCAATGTGCCATCCCAATTGCCATGTCCCGGGTGAACCACCATTCCGGGTTCTTTATCTACCACTACCAGATCATCATCCTCATAAACGATATTCACAGGAATATCCTGTGGAACAATTACATTTTCTCTTGGCGGACGCGTTAATAATACAGAGATCTGATCTCCGGGTTTCACCCGGTAATTCTGCTTTACGGGAGCTCCGTTCACTATAACGTTCCCCGCCCTGCAGGTCTGAGAAATTTTATTCCTTGAAGAATTCTGGCGGTGTATTAAAAGGAACTTATCTATTCTTAGCGGATCTTGCTTGGGATCAACAATAATATTAAGATGTTCATATAAACCTTTATTTTCCTCATCAATATCGATATTATCAATACTGTTGGATTCCAATAATTCTTCGTCTAAAAAATCTTCGTTATCTTCTGACATTGTCTTTATTTTTTTACACAAAAGGCTTCAACATTTTGCAGTTGAAGCCTATATTTTTATTATTAATCTCTATTTATTCTACGACTACTTTCTTAGCCTTTGGCTTTTGAGCTGGCTGCTGAGTAGTAGCTGAAGCCGCCGGTTTTGCAGCATTTCCTGTAGTAGAAGCTCCTGTAGAAGCTTTAGGCTTCTCTGCTCCTATATTTGCAGGTTTAGGAGTTGTAGCCTGAGGCTTTGGAGTCTCTGTTTTCGGAGCTTCCGCCTTTGGAGTCTCTCTTCTAGGTGCTGGTACTGGAGCTTCGTAGCTTGGTTCATTATGAACTTCCTCATATCGTACCGGTGGCAGAGAAGTATCTACCTTCATTCGGTAAATAGAATTCAGCTGCTCAACTTTTGCTCTCAGCTCTGCAGGTGTTTTCTTACTTGCCCAAAGGTCAATCTGCATTCCCTGGTCACGAACATCTCCTGAAGCTGGATCCTGATAATAAATAATATCAGATTCATCCTTGCCACCATCTTCGTGCTCTACCAATCCTACCTCAAACATACTTTTCGTAATGACCGCTCTTGCTTCTTTTACGGAAAGTCCCACCACATTAGGAATAGAAATATTTCTCATTGGTCCGGATCCTACCACAACATCAATTACAGAGAATCTCGGAAGACGTGCTCCCGGATTTACGGCATTTCCTTTATATAAAATTCTTAAAAGAGCATCTTTCTGAATACTTGGTTCATAAATAGTATCACCAATTTTCAGACCTACCTGATCCAGTCTCTGGAAAGCCAGCCCTGAATATTTGTTGATAACATCCGGAACAGCAATCTGAGCCCATGTTCTAGGATTCACCTTAAGACGCACCGTTCTTCCATCCTTTACACGGGAGCCCGGTGCAGGATAAATTTGTAAAACCTGGAATGGCCTGTATTTAGGGTCATAATTGGCACTGTCTACTTCATATTCCAAACCTGTATCATCTAATATTTTAACAGCATCATGTACAGATTTATTAACTACATTGGGAACAGGAATTTCCTGACCGTGATTCGTGTGGTACTCCAACCAGCGGAAAGTAAGCCATACAAGACCTACGAAAACACCGATTGCCACAACTAAATTCACTAAAACTTTCCAATTGAAAAGTGATTTAAGCATACTTAAAAATACTTTAATTATAACCGCAAATATAGCTAATAATTTTAGAATGGACTTTTTATTTAACACAATTCATTTTTGATTTGAAAATTTCCTGATTTCCCGTATTGCATTGCATAAAATGTTTAAATTTGTCCCAATTGATACTATATGGTTATGAATAAAAAAAGTGTTGCCGTAGTAATGGGAGGCTATTCTGATGAATATGTTGTATCCTTAAAAAGCGGGCAGTTGATCTATGATTCCTTAGACAGAAATCTTTACGACGTATATAAAGTAGTAGTCCTTAAAAACGAATGGTATTTTTTAGGCGAAAATGATAAAAAATATCCCATCAACAGAGGAGATTTTTCTGTTAGCTTAGATAATGGAGAAACATTAAAATTTGATGTATGCTTCAATATCATCCATGGAACACCGGGTGAAAATGGGATCCTGCAGGCTTACTGGGATGCTATAGGTCAAAAATACACAGGTTGTGATTTTTACCAGAGCGCCCTTACCTTTAATAAAAAAGACACTCTTGCCGTATTGTCAAAATATGGAATTCCATCAGCAAAAAGTATTTATTTAAGAAAAGGAGAATATATTGATGTAGATAAAATTGTGGAAGAATTAAACCTTCCGCTTTTTGTAAAGCCTAATCAGTCTGGATCTTCACTGGGGATTTCTAAAGTAAAAGAAAAATCTGAACTGATTGCAGCTACAGAAATTGCCTTCAAAGAAGATGATGAAATTCTTATCGAAAGCTTCCTGAACGGAATGGAAGTTTCTGTAGGGGTTATTGATTTTAAAGGAGAAACTATTGTCTTAGGAATTACTGAAATTGTTCCAACCAAGGAATTTTTCGATTATGAAGCTAAATATGAAGGTGCTTCCGAAGAAATTACTCCTGCACGAATTGACGAAGAAACCACAAAAAGAGTAGAAGAAATTGCTAAAAGAGCATACAATTCCCTTGGAATGAGCGGATTCTCAAGAAGCGAATATATCTTAATGGATGGTATTCCTTATATGCTTGAAATGAATACGAACCCTGGATTCTCTCCTGCAAGTATTCTTCCTCAACAGGCAAGACATTATGGAATTTCTATTATGGACCTTTGTGGAAATGAAGTTGAAAAAGCATTAAATAAAAGAAAATAAGATAATAGATGTTAAAAATAGAAGATCTACATTATCATGGGTCTTGCCATTTTTAACGCACAATTATAAAACCAGACAACATGAAAATTGCTGTTTTCCCAGGATCGTTTGATCCCATTACTTTAGGACATTATGATATTATAGAAAGAGCGGCCCCGCTATTTGATAAATTAATTATCGCCATTGGCCAGAATTCCCAGAAGAAATATATGTTTCCTCTTGAAAAAAGAATGGAATTCATTCAAAATTCTGTAGCAGAATTCCCCAATGTAGAAGTAGATTCTTTCGAAGGCTTAACGGTAGATTACTGTTTTGAAAAAAATGCACAATACATCATCAGAGGACTGAGAAATCCTGCTGATTTTGAATTTGAAAAAGCAATTGCCCATACTAACAGGACTTTAGCTCACAAAAAGCTGGAAACTGTATTCTTATTAACCTCATCCGGAAAATCATTCATCAGCAGCAGCATCGTAAGGGAAATCATTACCCACGGCGGCGAATACGAACTGATGGTTCCGGACTCTGTAAGGGTTGAAAGATAAACAAGATTATAATTGATAAGCGATAAATGATAATTGAAACAATGGCCAAGAATTTGCTTAAGCAGAAAATCACTCATCAATTATCATTTATCAACGATCATTTATAATATATATGCACGAACAGTTCAACTTTGCCATAGAAGTACTGGGAACCATAGCGTTTTCCATGTCAGGAAGCTTTGCGGCTATGCAGAAACGGCTTGACCCTTTCGGTGTTCTTATTATTGCCTTTGTGACTTCCGTAGGCGGAGGAACCGTAAGGGACCTTTTACTGGATATCCCTGTATTCTGGATGCATGATCTTCTGATGTGTGCCCTGATTATTATTACCAGCGTTGTCTCCATGGTCTTCAAGTCCCTTGAAAAAAACTTTAAGGTTACATTATTCATTTTTGACAGCTTTGGCCTTGGGTTATTTACCATTATCGGAATTCAGAAAGGATTAAATGCTGGCATTCATCCACTGATTTGTATTGGGCTTGGAACAATCACGGGTTGTTTCGGAGGAATTATCCGGGATATCTTACTGAACAGAATTCCGTTGATTTTCAGAAAAGAAATCTATGCTACGGCATGTATTGTAGGTGGAGCTGCATTTTTATTCATGACGAAGTATACTCCGTTATCCTATACTTTTGTACAGATCTTTACCATTTTACTGATCGTTGCCATTAGAACACTGGCAGTTAAATACCACTGGCAGATCCCTAAGTTTTATGGCTATGACCAGACATCGGAAATGTAATTATTATAAAATTATAAGCATAAAAAAAGCACCTGAATCAGGTGCTCTTTTATTTTATCTGTGGTTTCTTAATTAGAAGTATTTGCCTCTATTTCTCATATTAGGATTGTGCATATGCTTCTGCATGGTTGGCATTTTCAGCTGTTCCTTCATCATTTTGATCTGATCCGTCATCATTCCTGCACTGTCTAATCTTTTTGCTTCATCCAATAGCTTCTGACCTTCCTGCTTTCTTCCTTTAGAAATAGCAGCTGCTGCAAGGTTTAAAGTAGCCATTGCTCTGTCATGCTTCATATTCAAACCATATTCCAAGGCTTTTTTCATTAGAGGTTCCACTTTGGTTGGGTGATCCTGAGCCTGTGTTAATCCTAATAAATAGTGGAAATATCCGTATTGAGTTTTATGAAGCTGTCCTTTATAGTCTGTAATTTTTGTTAGCCATTCTGCAGCTTTCTCCATATTCTGCTTTCTCAATTGCCAGAATGCCAAAAGGATATACTCATTTTTAAAGTAAAGTATGATTGGAAATGCGGCAAGAAGAAAAACAACTATTCCCCATCCGAGATTTCTGGTGAAAATCATCATATAAAGCCCCAGAAGGATAAGAAGTGCTGCTACTGCAATTTTAATGTTCTTATTCATTATTAAATTTTAGAAGTGCAAAGATAATAAATTTAAAGGTTAAAGTTCAAAAAGTCAATAGTGAATGGTCAATTCGCTGCAAGTGTCAACTTTTATGTCAGGCAGCTGTCCACAATTCACTTTGCAAGGCAAAATTGGTTACTGATTGTCTAAGCTTCTTTTTTAATTCTTTCAAACGTCTGGAAACAGAAATCATAACCATTCTTTTCGTCTTTTTCATGACAGGTTTCATTGGTTTTTTTCCAGATCTTTTCATCTATTTTAGGAAAAAATGTATCTGCTTCAAGATCTGCTTTTACCAGAGTCACCTCAAGTTTATCCACAATATCCATTGTTTGTTCATAAATGTTTCCGCCTCCGATAACAAAAACTTCTTCATCAATTTTTTTAGCAAACTTGATAGCTTCCTTAAGGCTTCCCACAATAAGAATTCCTTCCTCAAACCAGTCTTTCTTTCTTGAAACAACAATATTGGTACGGTTAGGAAGTGGTTTTCCAATACTCTCGTACGTTTTTCTTCCCATAATGATCGGATGCCCGGAAGTAAGGTCCTTAAAATGTTTCAAATCTTTCGGAAGATGCCAAAGCAACTGGTTTTCAAAACCAATCTCGTTCTTCTCTCCCATTGCCACCACTATTGTTGTCATTCAAATATAATTTTCTACAAAATTAGCACATAATTTGTATATTTGATTAGCACAAAAAATTAAAAAAAATAAACTATGAAAAATAAAGGATGTCTGGGCGCCGGAACCATTGGTATTGCCCTCCTTATTATTGTTGCAGTTCTATTCTTCTGGGGAAAAAGCGGATATAACAGCTTTGTCAACAAAGAGCAGACTGTTAACGCTAAATGGTCTAATGTAGAGACCGTGTATCAGAAAAGAGCGAATCTTATTCCTAATCTGGAAAGAACAGTAAAATCGTATTCAAAATTTGAGCAGGAAACCTTAACGCAAGTGGTGGAAGCACGTTCTAAAGCGACTTCTATCAACATTGACCCTACCAATATGACGGAAGCAGATCTTGCTAAATTCCAGGCTGCACAGGGAGAATTGTCCGGTGCGTTAAGCAGATTAATGGCTGTGGTGGAGTCTTATCCTAACCTGAAAGCAGATCAGCAGTATATCAACTTCCAGAGAGAATATACCGCTATTGAAAACAGCATTAGAACGGAAACCGTTTACTATAACGATGCTGCAAAGGATTACAATACCTCTATCAAGACTTTTCCGAATAATATTCTGGCGAATTTCACTAACTTTAAAGAAAAACCTTATTTCAAGGCTGATGCAGGAGCTCAAAAAGCCCCTGAAGTATTTAAATAAAAATGGGTAATTTCCTTACAAATCAACAGATCGCTTCCCTTGTGGAAGCGATACAGTCAGCAGAAGACCATTCAACAGGTGAGATCAGGGTACATATTGACTCTAATACAGAAAACCGTGATGCTAAAACAGCATTTGAAGTTTTTAAAGAACTGTGTATGGATAAAACTACCGACAGGAATGCCGTGCTTTTTCATGTGAATTTTGAACAGAAATACCTCACCATTATTGGTGATGTAGGCATTCATAAAAAGGTACATCAATCCTATTGGGACCATCTTCATGACTATATTACGTCTGAATTTGCCAAAGGAAATTATTATCAGGCATTGAAAAGTGCTATCCTGGAAACAGGCCTTGAACTTAAAAAACATTTTCCTGTAGAAGGAGAAAACCCAAACCAACTTCCAAATGAAATTACATTCTCTTAAAATAGTATTTTCATTTTTACTGCTCTGCTTTTACACATTTGTATCTGCACAATATACCATTCCCAAAAAACCTGCAGTTTTATATCCTGTTTTTGATGAAGCGGGACTTCTTTCCCAGCAGGAAAAAGATGCCCTTAATAATAAGCTCATCAAATTTGCAGATTCCACTTCCACAGAAATTGAAGTTGTTATCATTAAGTCCACTAAAGGCGAAGATGTCAACTTCCTGGCCACTATGTTTGGTGAACAATGGAAGATTGGAAAAAAAGGAGTGGATAACGGAGTTGTTTTCCTGATTGCTACTGAAGACAGAACCATGTCTATCCAGCAGGGACGTGCCGTAGAACAATATCTTACGGCATCCGTTGCAGGACAGATTCTGGATTATATCGTTACGCCTAACTTCAAAAAGGGTCTTTGGTATGAAGGGATTAACCGTGGTACCTCAGCCATTATGGAAGCTGTTGAGGGTAAATTCAAACCTGTTCCTACTACGGCACCTTCCGGTGACGGCAGCGCGCTTAAGGTTCTTATCATTGCCTTTGTTATTTTTATCATCATTGCTATCCTCTTCGGGAACCGGGGCGGCGGTGGCGGTGGTCGTGGTAATTATGACGACGACGATGATGTTATCATCACCAGAAGAGGACGCAGAAATTATCCTGGCGGGTTCTTCCCATTCCCGGGCAGTTTTGGTGGCGGTGGCTTTGGTGGTGGAAGTTCAGGAGGTGGCGGTGGCTTTGGAGGCTTTGGCGGCGGCGGAAGTTTCGGCGGCGGCGGTGCTTCAGGAGGATGGTAATCTTATAAAAAATTATAATCAGATATCATGAAATCAGGTCGTAAGGACCTGATTTTTTATTTAAAAACCTAAAATAACAGTATTTCTTTGATTTTAATTAACATTAAATCTATATTCACATATTAAAAAATTAATAAATCGACACAAAATCTACCTTTTATTCAATATTTTTTCAGTATATTTACTGAAAACAGGATTATGAAGAAGACATTGGTAGTATTTGCACACCCTTATCTGGAGCACTCCAATTCGAATGTAGAGCTCATCAATTTCTACGTTCGTCACCAGCATTATACCTTAAGAGATCTTTATGAAGAATATCCTGATTTCCATATTGCCGCTTTCAGGGAAAGAAAACGCTTAGCCAATTACGACCGTTTTGTTTTTCAGTTCCCACTAATTTGGTTCGGGATGCCTCCTCTGTTAAGATTATGGATTGATGAAGTTTTTGACCGTGACTGGCTTCAGCCTGGTAAGCACAATCCTCTGGAAAACAAAGAAGTTTATATTCTGGTGACTACCGGTGGAAAAGAAAGATCTTTCAGTAAAACCGGAACTTATCAATATACCGTAGATGAGCTGATTAGTGGATTAATTGTTTCATTAAAGGTTTTCAAGGCAGACATAAAACATATTAAAATCGTTTACGAAGCCAACAAATTGTCTAAAAAAGAAATTATCCTGCATAAAAAAGAGTTTACAGAACTGCTCAATCAATAATCTATGGAGTCCAGCTTAGCGATGAACACATTAATTTTTCTGGGTGTAGCCATTATCATGGTTCCGCTGGCTAGAAAATTGGGTTTGAGTTCAGTAATCGGTTATATTTTAGGAGGAATCATCATTGGTCCTTACGTTCTGAGACTTACCGGAAATAATGTGAATGACATTATGCATGCCAGTGAATTTGGAGTTATCATGCTTTTATTTATTGTGGGTCTTGAACTGGAACCCCGGAAGTTCTGGGAAATGCGTAAGAAAATTATGGGGCTGGGACTCACCCAGATGCTGCTGACCATTTCATTATTATTCCTGGTATTCATCAGTGTAGGCTGGAGAATAGATAAGGCTATTGCAGTGGCTATGTGTTTCGCATTATCCTCTACTGCTATTGTATTGCAGACACTACAGGAAAAGAACAACCTTAAAACAACAGCTGGTGAAGCATCATTCTCCACTTTGTTATTCCAGGATATTTCTGTGATCCCTATTTTGGCTATCCTTCCGATCATTGCCAACTATAAGGCAAAACACCATGATAATGAAATTCAAATCCTGATCCAAAAGCTTCCGGAATGGCTTCAGGCCAGTACTGTGATTCTTGGAGTAGCCCTGCTGATTCTGCTGGGCAGATATGTATTTGTCCCTTTTCTACGCTATGTTTCAAAATCCGGAATGACTGAGCTGTTAACAGCCTCCTCCCTATTCCTTGTTATCGGGGTTTCTGAGCTGATGGTGGTTATTGGGCTGTCTCCCGCATTAGGAGCTTTCCTTGCCGGAGTAATGTTGGCCAACAGTGAATTCCGCCATGAGCTGGAAGCACAGATCAATCCTTTCAAAGGGTTACTGTTAGCGGTATTTTTCGTGAGTGTAGGGTCAACGATAAATTTCAACATCATCCAAAAAGATCCACTGTTTATTTTCAGTACCGTATTTTCGGTATTGGCTGTAAAATTTTTAGTACTGTATACGATTGGTAAATTCTATAAAATAGATACTCCACAAAGCCTTTTCTATGCCTTCGCCCTTTCGCAGGTGGGAGAATTTGCATTTGTCCTGATTAATTATGCTTCGGATCTTTATCTCTTAAGCTCGGAACTGAATGCCCAGCTGATGGCTGTTACAGCAATCACCATGTGCATCACTCCGGTTCTTCTTATCCTTAATGACAAATTTATTACTCCTAAATTTATCCGCGAAGTTCCTGAAGAGGAGCATGATTACAATATTCTGGACAGTGATGTCACTCAGAAAAAGATCATCATTGTAGGTTTCGGACATTTTGGAAGTACCGTAGGACGTCTTTTAAAAGCTAATAAAATACCTGCAACGGTCCTGGACAGGGATTCTGACCGTGTGAAGCTTTTAAGGAGCTATGGCTTTAAGGTTTATTATGGTGATGCCACAAGAATTCCTATTCTGAGAGCAGCAGGAATTGAAGAGGCAGAGATTCTGGTGTTATGTCTTGATGATCCTGATGATAATATGTTTATTGCAGAGCTTGTTCGTGAACATTATCCGGAGGTTAAAATATTTGTAAGGGCAAAAAACAGAATTGATGCTTATGAATATCTCAACAACGGAATTAATCATATTTACCGGGAAACATTGGGTACCGCTGTTGATATGGCCGTTGATGTTCTGCATGAAACAGGAATGAGAAAGTATGCAGCGAGACGTCTTGGACAAAGGTTTATGGCAATTGATAAGGCTTCCATCAGAAAACTGGCAAAAGCAACCGAAGACAGTGAGATTGCGTTATTCACCACAAAAGAAATCCTCCAGCGTGAGGAGGAATTATTAGCTTATGACAATCTTAATTTTGATAATAAAAACTGGGAAGATTCCTCATCGTCCGAGGAAGAAGAGGAAGAAGAGGAAGAATCCCAGGATTGATTTTATTGGATGTTGATGCTTCCACCACTGCTTTCTTCTTTAGTGATGTTTTTAAGATCTCCTTTTCTGGCGATATCAACACTTCCTCCTGAAGAGGCTTCTGCCTTAACGGAAGAAACTGCACTGATGTGAATGTTGGCTCCGCTGGATGCATCAGCGTCTACATGATCTGCAATAACTTCTTTAGCTGAAATACTACTGCCTGAAGAAGAACTGATATCCGCATTTTTTGCTTTTCCGGAAATATCAATACTTGATCCTGATGAAGATTCTATATCAAGATTTACAGCCCAGATTTTTCCGCTGAAATTACTGCTGCTGTCTGCATTAATATTTAAATCATTAGCTTCCAGATTCCCGGAAATACTTCCGGCACTGGATACCTCAACGCTTGTTTTTTCCTGTGTAAACTTATCTTTCACATTAATGCTCGCCGCAGATTCTGCAACTAATTTTGTAAAGTCTTTGGTATAGATTTTTGCAGTTACTTTACTGATATTCATCACTCTGATTCCAGGCTTATAGTGAATATGAAGCTTTCCGCCGCTGTTGTCTACAAGAACCTCATCAATAATACTTTGAGGGGCTGAAATGATTACTTTTTCTGTATCAGATTTTATAATTTCTGCTTCTATCGCCTGGGAAACCTGAATTTCATCAAAATCTCCATTGAATTCTCTCTGCTGAATAGGTCCTGTTTCCTTATTGATTACTTTCTCTACCCAGCCACTTTTTTCTTTATTTCTTTTCTCATGTCTTTCATTACATGAGGCTAAAAGCACTAAGGCTGAAAAAATAAAAAGAGTCTTTTTTTTCATGTTTATTTTTTTATAGATTATTTTTCAGTTATATAATTAATAACAACTAAAATATGAAAAATATTACATTGTTTTCATTAAATACCATTTCCGAATACAAATAGGCCCTTGTATACTTAACATATAGTACCTTTAAAAAAAACATTGATAATCAATCTGCTATACCACAAAAACCATAATGATGGTATAATGCTTGTTCTATCATTCATCAAACCACAAAAATAGTATTATGCTTACGTCAAAAACACACGCCATACTGGATTACCTTATGGGCACATTGCTCATAGCCATCCCATGGCTGCTAGGGTTTGCAGACAACAGCGCTGCAACAGTTTTACCAGTTATACTGGGTGCATCTACATTGGCTTACAGCCTTCTTACAGATTATGAATATGCTTTGGCTCCGGCTTTTTCCTTTCAGGGGCACCTTCTTCTTGATTTAATGTCTGCCATTCTCCTCACCGTATCCCCTTGGCTGTTTGAATTTTATGAAAAGGTATATTGGCCCCATCTCATCATAGGGATAGTGGAACTTATCGCTATAGCTATTACCAGAAAGGCACCTCCGGAAACTCATTTTCCAATGAAGACTTATTAAATAATTACAGATATTTCAACTTCTAAGCTTTGCTGAACACCAGTGAAGCTTTTATCTTTCCTTATTGCCATTTATTGGGTTATATTAAATACATACTCCAAAATATCCACTATAAGGCAAGTTTTTAATATCTTTATGCTTTAATAACAACTATATTTATGAAGAATATTTCATCGGTATTATTAATTTCTGCCTTGGCGTTCAACCAATCTTGTACTACAATGAAACAGACCGATACAAAACAGGAACTTCCAGCTCCTGATCCATCCTTATCTTCAAACCCTTTTACGAAGAAGAGTAAGCTTCAGTATGAAGCTCCGGAGTTTGACAAAATTAAAAATGAACATTTTAAACCGGCTTTTGATTTCGGCTTGAAGCAACACGCTGCTGAAATTGAAAAAATTGCCAATAATCCGGCTGCACCTACTTTTGAAAATACCATTGTTGCATTGGAAAAAAGCGGCGAGGTGCTGAGAAGGGCACAGATTGTATTTTCTAATCTTACCAGTGCGAATACAAATCCTACTTTACAGGCTTTGGATGAAGAATATGCTCCTATTTTTGCTGCGCATTCTGATAAAATGTACCTGAATGAAAATCTTTATAAAAGAATCAAATCAATCAAAGAAGATGGACTAGATCCTGAAAGCAAGAGATTGGTACAGTATTATAAGCAAAACTTTGAGATTGCAGGAGCTAATCTTTCTGCTGCAGATAAAGAACAGCTTAAGCAGATTAACCAGGAACTGGCTTCTCTTTCCACCCAATATGCCAATAAATTATTGGAAGCAAGAAAGCAAGGTGGGGTATTCTTTTCTGATGCAAAGGAACTTGACGGACTTTCTGCGGATGAGATTGCAGCTGCTGCTGCGGATGCTAAAACAGCAGGCCAGCCAGGAAAATACCTTCTTGCTTTACAAAATACAACCCAACAGCCTCTGTTACAGAACCTGAAAAACAGAGCTACCAGAGAAAAGCTATTTAAAGCTTCATGGACAAGAGCTGAAAAAGGGGATGCTAACGATACAAGAGAAACCATTGAAAAACTGGCTAAAACCAGGCTGAAGAAAGCTCAGATTCTTGGGAAAAAGAATTTTGCAGAATGGAAGCTTCAGGATCAGATGGCAAAAACACCTGAAGCAGCTACTAAGCTGATGAACCAGGTTGCTACGCCAGCCGTAGAAACAGCAAGACGTGAAGCTAAAGATATCCAGGATCTTATTGATCAGCAAAAAGGAGGGTTCAAGCTGGAACCTTGGGACTGGAATTTTTATGCTGAGCAGGTAAGAAAAGCAAAATTTGATCTTGATGAAAGCGAAATTAAACCTTATTTCGAAATCACAACTGTTTTAGAAAAAGGGGTTTTCTTCGCAGCTGAAAAATTCTACGGATTAACTTTCAAAAAAAGAACTGATCTTCCTGTTTATCATCCTGACGTGGTAACTTATGAGGTTTTCGACCATGATGGAAAATCTATCGCCATCTACTACCTGGATTTCTATACAAGAGATTCTAAAAATGGAGGTGCATGGATGAGTAACTTCGTAGAACAGTCTTATCTGATGGGAACGAAACCGGTAATCGTAAACTGTTACAATTATCAGAAACCTGCTCCTGGAAAGCCTTCATTAATCAGCTTTGATGATGTTTCAACAATTTTCCATGAATTTGGCCACTCTATCCACGGAATGTTTGCAAGCCAGAAATATCCTTCTCTTTCAGGAACAAACGTACCGAGAGACTTTGTAGAGTTTCCTTCTCAAATCAATGAGCATTGGGCACTGGATCCAACGGTAATAAAGAACTATGCGGTTCATTATGAAACAAAACAGCCGATTCCTCAGGCTTTAGTAGATAAAATTAAAAAAGCGGCTACCTTCAACCAGGGTTATATGACTACGGAATTAATTTCTGCAGCGGCCTTGGATATGGATTGGCATACGGTAACCAATGAAAGCCAGCTCATCCCTGTTTTAGATTTTGAAAAACAATCTTTAACCAACCACGGATTCACTTTAGCCACAGTTCCGCCAAGATACCATACGCCTTATTTTGCCCACATCTGGGGTGGTGGATATTCAGCAGGATATTATGCTTACCTATGGTCTGAAACATTAGATAATGATGCATGGGAATGGATCAGCAACAACGGTGGATTAACCAGAGAAAACGGTGACCGTTTCAGGAAATATATTCTTTCTGTAGGAAATTCTGTAGACCTTAACCAGGCATTCAGAGATTTCACAGGACACGATCCGGATATCAAACCTTTATTAAGAAACAGAGGGTTTATTAAATAAGATAATTGAAGCATTCTTTTAAGAGTGCTTCTTTTTTTGATTGAAATTGTATTCCTTATTTTTGTGGCTTAAAATTTAAGAAAGATGAATTGTCCCTGCTGTTCAGGAAAATCCTACGAAGAATGCTGCAAGCCTTACCATACCGGAGAAAAACATGCTCCTACTGCAGAAGCATTAATGCGCTCCCGGTTTTCTGCCTTTGCTATCCCAAATGGTGACTACTTAATGGAAACTACGCTTCCGGGAAAACGAAAATACCACAACAAACAGGACTTACAGGAATGGGGAGAAATTAATGAATGGACAAAACTTGAAATTATACAGACTCCTGCTGTAAACCATGTAGAATTTAAAGCATATTATACAGATCAGGATGGTCATCCGCAAATCCATCATGAGTTTTCTGTTTTCCAGAAAATGCATGAACGCTGGTATTATGTTTCAGGTGAATTTTTAGATTAAAAATATGAAGAAGAATCCTATTTACACATTGCTGCTTACATTTTGCAGTTTTGGAACCTTGTTAACGGATTCAGATTTGTATGGCAAAGATTGAAGGTAAATAGTTCCTGACATTGATTGATATTACGGAGTTTAACGCAGAATAAGCACAACTTCACTATTTTTACTTACAAAAAGTACCCCACAGAGCTTTCTGTGGGGTACTTTTTTATCTAAGCGTGGGAAAAATCCAACTTAAAAAAATGTCCGAAAAATCGGACATTTATATTATTTCTTAGTGAGCGTCAGTCCCATCAATTCCATGAGCGTGACCGTGTGATAATTCTTCTTCTGTTGCAGGACGAGTGTTTAATACTTCTACCTGGAAATCTAACACTTTACCAGCCATTGGGTGGTTAAGGTCTGCTACTACAGCTTCAGGAGTTACTTCTACTACAAAAGCCTGGAAATTATTCCCCTGGTTATCTGATAAAGGCAAAATTGCTCCAATTGGAGGAGTTCCTGATTCTTTGAACATTTCAATTGGTAATTGAGCAATAGCATCAGGCTGTCTTTCTCCATAAGCTTCTTCAGGCTGAATTACAAAAGCAGCTTTGTCACCAGCTTTCAAACCTAGGATATTTTCTTCAAATTTTGGAATCATCATTCCAACACCGTACAAAAATGTAAGTGGATTTTCTGCTGTTGTTTCTTCTACCAAAACTTTGCTTCCATCTGCTTCGATTGTGTGAAGTATATACTTTACAGCTACAACGTGATTGTTTTCGATTGTCATATTTTCTTTTTTTGTCGTGAATTTCTCTCACGATTAATCATACAAATATACTCTTTTTGAAATGATTCTATGAGTTGGGAAGCCGGGAGAAGGAAGAAGGTAGCTATGAGGGGCATAAGAGCACCGTCTCTATTTTTGAATCCTTCTTCTAAAATGTCTTCATGAATACAAAAAATGACAGAAGTATCAAGCCAGCAATAACCTTGAGCTTCACTCTTCCTGCTTTTTACTTCTTCTTTCCTGCTTCGTCTCTTTTTTTCTGTCTTAAAACATACAGATATAAACTTTCAACCTTCGCCCTTGCCCAATCTGTTTTTCTTAAAAACTTCAATGATGAATTGATACTGGGATTATCTGTAAAACATCTGATGTTAATTTGTTTTCCCAATTCTTCAAACCCCTGATAATATTCTACCAACTCTTCAAGAATAGCATCAAGTCTTTTTCCGTGTAAAGGATCTTTTGATTTTTCTTCCATAACGCAGTAAAATTAAGACATTTTATCAGACATGGCCATTAAAAATTGTTTCCCCACTTAATCTTTAGTATTTTTGATGTAGCAATTGCCTACCCGTAAAATTATCCACCACTAACCAGTATGAGCAAAAACAACGAAGCAAACAGGAAAAAAATAAAAAGAAAATTGATCAGAAAAAACGTAAAATACAAAATGCAGAAGCTGAAAGAAAAGCACGTTTAAAACAGATTGTAGAGGATTTCAAAGCAAAAGAAGACAATCATCAACTGTAAAATCATTCCCAGCCAATACCCTGGCTTTTTAAAAGAACATTAGTTGTGAAACTGAAAAATTATTGGAGTTCTTTCTGATTATATATTCCTTGATACGTTTAAGGAAAACCGTATTTTTAGAAATACAGCCGCATTTATCTTTGGGTATTTCCTTTAAACAATGATAACCTTTTTATGAAAATTTTACACACCGCCGACTGGCATTTAGGAAAAAAACTGGACCGCTTTTCACGACTGGAAGAGCAGGTTTCAGCAATGGAAGAAATTATCACGATTGCTGATGAGGAAAAGGCAGATCTTGTTCTTATTGCCGGTGATCTCTTTGATAATTTTAACCCTGCTGTAGAAGCCGTTGAGCTTTTTTATAAAACCTTAAAACGTTTATCTTTAAACGGAAAACGCCCTGTAATTGCTATTTCCGGGAATCATGATTCTCCTAATCTAATCAATGCACCGGATCCTTTAGCCAGAGAATGCGGAATTATTTTAATAGGACACCCAAAAGCAGAAATTATTCCTTTTGCAACAGATCACTTTAAAATTTTAAATTCAAAAGAAGGCTTTATAGAAATGAAGATCAGCAGTGTTGATTTTCCTGTAAGACTATTGCATACTCCTTATGCCAATGAAATCCGTCTGAAGGAATATTTAGGCGAGAATAAAGAGGAAGAGATCAATAATGTCCTTTCCAGAACGTGGAAAGAACTTGCAGACCTGTTCTGTGATGAAAACGGAGTCAACCTGCTGACTGCTCATTTGTATATGAATAAAAGAGGTGCTGAGATCCTGGAAGAACCTGAAGGAGAAAAACCCATCAAAATCGGAAATGCTGATCTTATTTATTCTGATAGTATTCCGGAACAGATTCAGTATACGGCTTTGGGTCACTTACATGGCTTTCAGAATATCGGAACAAAGGATAAGCCGGTTATTTATTCCTCTTCTCCCCTATGCTATAGCTTTAGTGAGGCTGGGCAGAAAAAATATGTTTCGATTATTGAAGCTGAACCTGGTAAACCCGTTTCTTATGAAAAAAAGGCATTGAAGAGCGGAAGGGCTTTAGTAAGAAAAACCTTTACATCCGTAGAAGAAACCATTCAGTGGCTGAAGGACAATCCCAATACATTTATTGAACTGACATTAGAAAGTGAAACTTTTTTAACGGCTGATGAGCGCAGATTGATCTATCAGTCTCATACAGGAATTGTCTATTTGATCCCTAAATTTAAAACCAGCGGATCTGGTGAAGAAATAAGTCATGAAATTAATTTAAACCAGGATATAGAAACGCTGTTCAAGGATTATTTTAAATCTAAAAACGGAGGCCAGGAAGCTAATGAAGAACTGATGAAATTGTTTAACGAAATTTTAAATACCTAAGCTATGATCCCTATTCAGTTAACCGTTGAAGGTTTATATTCTTACCGGGAACGTCAGACCATAGATTTCAGAAATCTTACGGAGGCGGGCTTATTTGGTATTTTTGGAGCGGTGGGTTCCGGAAAATCCTCAGTGCTTGAAGCCATTTCGTTTGCTTTATACGGCGAAACGGAACGGCTTAATATGCGTGACAAAAGAGCCTATAACATGATGAATTTAAAATCAAACACTTCCTATATTGAATTTGATTTTATTAATTATGAAAATAAACTGTTCCGGGCTACCAGAGATTTCAGACGGAATTCTAAAAAATTTGAAGATGTAAAACCTTATTCCGTAGTGTTCTATGAGAATATTGACGGGAAATGGATTCCTTTGGATCATTCTAATGCAGAACAGATTATTGGTTTAAGTTATTCCAATTTTAAAAGAACGATCATTATCCCTCAGGGGCAGTTTAAAGAGTTTCTTGAATTAGGGGCTGCGGACAGAACCAACATGATGAAGGAGATCTTCAGCCTTCAGCGTTATGACCTGCAAAATAATGTTTCAGTTTTAAATGCCAGAAACAGATCTGAACTGGATCAGCTTGAGGGACAGTTGAAAGGTTTTGAGGAGATTAATGAAGAAAAAATTCAGTTACAGAAAAACCTTTTGGAAGAGGAACAGAAAAAGCTTGCCCAGGCTAATGAAAAGTTTGAAAAGGTTTCCCAGGTTTATCAACAGTTGAAAAATTTAAAAACAGATTTTGAAAGTTTAAAACAAAACCGGGAAAAATTCAATACCCTTTCTGAACAAAAGCCACAGATGGATGCTTTAGAAGCTCAATCTGAATTATATGAACGTACTTTCAGGACTTTTAATCCATTAATTACTGAAAAAAAAAGGCTTTCCAAAAGTGTCGTTGAAAAAGGGAATGAGAAAGAAAGGCAGATCAAAGCTGTACAGGAAACGGAAACTGTTTTTAATCATATAAAGGAGCAGCTTGCTGTTTTGGAACCCAAGTTTAAGGCATTGGATCAGTCCAGGATACAGGAAAACGATCTAAATTTTATTGTACAGATCCTGAAGTTTTACAAGGAGATTGAAACGCTTAACGAAAGAACTCAAAAAGGTTCAGAAAAGGTAGCAGAAGTAGAAGCTCAAAGGGAAATCATTCAAAAGAAGATTACTGAACTTTCTAAAAATATTGAGGTTTTAAAAAGTCAAAAGCTTGACGCTTCTTTACTATCCGATGTGGGAAATTGGTTTATTCAACAGAAGAACTTCAAAAAATCACAGCAGGAACAACTTGAAAAAACTCAAAAGCATCAGAAACAGATTGAATTGATTGCTGAAGAGTTACAACCTTTTGCTCTCCAGGAAAACTTTAAAGCTGATTTCACAAATAAAAAAGAAGCTCTCGAAGCTCAAAAAAAAGAACTTTCCCAAAAGCTGGACCATCTGAAAATTCAGAAAGAACTTTCCCGTTTTGCCAGTGAACTCCATGATGGTGAAGCCTGTCCGCTTTGTGGATCTCAGGAACATCCGCATATTGTGGAATTTCATGACGTAAATACAGAACTGCAGGATATTCAGGAGAAAATTAAAGCAATTGAACAGGAAGCCCACCAGCTTCAGCAACAGGAAACTGCTGTTGAGAAAATTCTGGACAGAAAGAAAATCTTTGAAGAACAGCTGATCTCTGAACAGAAGGTCCTTCAACAAATTCAAAAGGATTTGGACAGCCACGTTCAACAATTTACATGGAAACAATTCTTTCCGGATCAGGAGGAGGATTTTGAGAAAAAAAGATCGGATTCTTTTGCTGTGGAGAAAAAGATTGAAGAAACGGACAAAATGATCAGCCTGGAACGTGAAAACCTGGACAAGGAAAGTAAGGTGCTGGACAAATATAAAAATGCTTTGGAAATGTTCAAGCTGGAAGAGGCTACAAAGCAGAAAGAGATCAATATCAGCCGTTCCAACCTTAAAATTCTGATGTGGGAGCCTTATGCACAAAAGTCCGTAGAGGAAATTGAAGAGGCTTATCAGAAATTAGCACAATCCAATGCAGAAACGGAGCAACTGTATCAAAAAGCTTCTCAACAGGAAAAAGATCTTGCTCCTAAGCTTGCAGAACAGAAAGCAATTGTAAGTCAGACAGAAAAACAGATTGCAGTACTTGAAAAAGAAATTTCAGAAAACCAGCAGACTATTGATAAGGCTTTAAAAGAGCATAATTTTACGGTCTTTAATGAAGTCGAAAATATCCTGCTACAGGAAATCAATATACAGGAAATCCGGGCTAAAATCCAGCAATTCAGAATTAATTTTGAAACCCTGAAGAAAGTAATTGAAGGACTGGAATTAAAACTTAAAAATCTTTCCTTTGATGATGAACAGTTTTCAATGGCTGAAAAACAGTTTGAAGAAGCTCATACTGAATTAAAGCAAATCAACGATGCCGTTGTCACCATGAATGCCGAAAGAGAAAGGTTAGAAAAAGAATACAGGAAAAAAGAAGACCTTCTGAAGGAGTTAACCAAGCTTCAGAAACGTTCCGAAAACCTGAAATTAATGATGAATCTGTTTAAAGGTGCCGGTTTCGTACAATATGTTTCTTCTATTTATCTGAGGCAGCTATGCGATCATGCCAATATCCGCTTCCATAAAATGACCAGAAACCAATTGAGCTTACAATTGAATGAAAATAATGATTTTGAAATCATTGATTATCTTAACGAAGGCAGAAGCAGAAGTGTGAAAACCTTGTCGGGCGGGCAGGCATTCCAGGTATCTTTAAGTCTGGCTTTGGCCCTGGCAGAAAGTGTACAGTCCA
This sequence comes from Chryseobacterium bernardetii, assembly GCF_003815975.1. Classification (NCBI taxonomy): domain Bacteria; kingdom Pseudomonadati; phylum Bacteroidota; class Flavobacteriia; order Flavobacteriales; family Weeksellaceae; genus Chryseobacterium; species Chryseobacterium bernardetii. The sequence goes on along the minus strand of NZ_CP033932.1, from coordinate 1,940,384 downwards.
ATGCTCAGGCGGATAAAAACTTCTTCTTTATTGATGAGGGCTTCGGGACCCAGGATACGGAATCTGTAAATATTGTATTTGAAACACTGACTAACCTGATGAAGGAAAACAGAATTGTAGGAATTATTTCCCATGTAGAAGAGCTTAAAGAAAAGATTCCTACGGCACTTAACATTATTAAAGATGAGGAAAGAGGAAGCTTAATTCAGATCATTTAACTTTAATTTTAAAATCACAAAAGTCACAAAAGTATTTAAACACTTTAGGTATCTTAAGTTACAATCTTTGCGCATAATAAGTACACTTAAGCTTTATGAAAATTTTGATTTTCAACTTATATGAACTTTTTAAGCTGCTCTATTATTAACTTTCTTAAGAGAACTAAAATATTTTAAGATAAAACTTTTGTGACTTTTGCGGTTCAATAATATCCGTAATTACAGGTTTTGAACCAATGGCTTTACTTCTTTCCCGAATAATTCAATGGATTTCATCATGATATCATTAGCCGGATCACCAATATCCATATGCCCGATGAATCTTGTAATTCCAAAAATCTCTTTCATATAAGCAATTTTATCTGCCACCTCAGCCGGGCTCCCGATAAACAAAGCTCCGTCTTTACTTCTTCCGCCATCATACTGCATTTTGGTATAAGGTGCCCAACCTCTGGAAGAACCTACCCTGTCCATCTGAGATTTATAGTTATGGAAATATCCGTCTACCACATTCTTATCATCACTTACAAAAGTATGGGAATGAATGGCAATCTGCATTTCAGACATATCATGCCCAGCTTTCTGATATTCCTGCTTGTAAAATTCGATCAGGTTTTTAAACTGAATCGGCATTCCGCCAATAATAGCTACCACCAAAGGCATTCCTAATTGTGCCGCACTTAAAACAGATTGCGGAGTTCCGCCTACTGCTCTCCAGATGGGAAGTCTGCCTCCATTTTTTGCTCTTGGATACACTGTCTGATTCTTCATCGGTGCCCGAAGTTTTCCGGACCAGGTTACATTTTCTTCAGAATTGATTTTTAATAATAAATCCAGTTTTTCATCAAACAGTTCTTCATAATCATTTAAAGAATAGCCATATAACGGAAATGATTCAATGAAGCTTCCCCGTCCTACGAATATTTCAGCTCTTCCGTTTGAAATTAAATCTAATGTCGCAAAATCTTCATACACTTTTACCGGTTCTGATGAACTTAAAACAGTTACTCCACTGGCTAATTTTATATTTTTTGTAATGCTTGCCGCAGCTGCCAATACTATTTCCGGTGAGGAAACAGCATAATCCGGACGGTGATGCTCTCCCATTGCAAAAACATCAATTCCTACCTCATCCATGAATTTAATCTGTTCCAGTATTTCACGAATCTTGGTTCCTGCATCTCTATATTTTCCGGTTGACTGGTCAAAAGTCAAATCACCGAACATTCCTATTCCTAATTCCATATTGTTGATTTTAGTTACACAAAAATACAGTTATAAAATGGCAGGTGCATTGATGTTTGATAAGATCGATAATATGCTTTAAAGAGAGATGAATTTTTAATAATATTGGAAAACACGCAAGGGCGCAAAAGAAAGTTTAATGTGGTACTGTTTTTAAGGCGCAAAAAGTCAGCATAACTTCTGCTGAAAATCTTTGATTTTCCTGCGCCTTAAAACTGCATGCCTTTTATTGCCTTTGCGCTCTTGTGTTTTCCACAAGAACTAATCAACAAAAAATCCAACCGCAATGGTTGGATTTTGATATTATTTCTTCAGATACTGATCAAAGTAATCTGTGATTTTCTGCATCAGGTGAACTCTGTCTTTTCCGATTACATTATGCGGATGTCCCGGATAAGCAAAGTAATCTAACTGAACTCCATTATCCACTGCCGATTTGATAAATTTAATAGAATGCTGCCACACCACCACATCATCCTGTGCTCCGTGGATCATCAATAGCTTTCCTTTCAGGTTTTGCACTTTATCCAAAAGATTAGCCGCTGCATACCCTTGTGGGTTTTCCTGCGGAGTATCCATATATCTTTCTCCGTACATAATTTCATACATACTCCAGTCTATTACCGGTCCTCCTGCAACTCCCACTTTGAATACATCCGGTTTGCGAAGCATGAAACTTGTTGTCATAAATCCACCAAAGCTCCATCCGTGGATTCCCATTCGGTCAGCATCTACATAAGGAAGAGATTTCAGATAATCCACTCCCTTCATCTGGTCGTTCATTTCCGTTGTTCCAAGATTTCTGAAAACAGCCTGTTCAAACTTCATTCCACGGTTGGCAGAACCTCTTCCGTCCATTGTGAAGATGATGTACCCATTCTGGGCCATATATTCATACCAAAGGTTTCCTGAGGCCGGGAAACTGTTTGTGATCAGCTGTAAGTGTGGTCCGTTGTACAGATAAACTATGGTTGGATATTTTTTGTTTGGATCAAAATTTGTTGGTAAGATGATCTTTCCATATAAAGGAGTTCCGTCATCAGCCTTTAATTCTACATTTTTAATTTCCGGTCTCTGATAATTCTTTAAAGGGTTTTCAGAATTAAAAAGAGGGGTTGCTTTTAAACTTGAAGTATTAATAATATTTCCTGCTCTAGGAATGTTTGCATTACTGTAAGCATCATAGATATAGTTTCCGTCACTGCTCAGAACCCCGGTGTGCATGCCTTCTGCAGTATCTAGTCTCTGCATTTTATAGTTCGTCCAGTTGATCTTATATAAATGTCTTTCCAAAGGAGTTTCTTTGGTAGAAGTAAAGTAGATTTCTTTTTTCTTGTCATTAAATCCTAAAATTTCAGTTACCAGCCAGTCTCCCTTGGTGATCTGAGCTATCAATCCTTTTTCAAGATTATAGTGGAACAAGTGATTATATCCAGTTCTCTGGCTTTGCCAGATGAAATCCGTATTTGAATTCGGGAAGAAAGTAAGCGGATGCTGAGGCTCTACATATTTACTGTCTGTTTCTTCAAATAAGGTCTTTACCAATGTTCCGGTAGCAGCATCATATTGGTTCATCTTCATATGATTCTGTCCTCTGTTCAATACTGCTACAAAAATATATTTTGAATCCGGGCTCCATGTAACTGCTGTAAGATACTGGTCTTTTTCACCATCAATCTTCAGGAAAGTTGTTTCCTGTGTTTTCATGTTAAAAACACCCAGTGTTACCTGATGAGACGTTTGCCCTGCCATTGGATATTTGATGTTATGGTTAACAGCAGGAGTTACAGACCAATCGATGACCGGATAGTCTGCCACCATGGTCTGATCCATTTTATAGAATGCCACACTTTCAGAATTAGGTGCGGGGAAAATACCGGTATCAATTCCGAATTCATTTCTGTGAACGGCCTGCCCGCTGATGATATTCTCATTAGCTTCATTGGTTACCGCTATGGTTTTCCCATTTCTATTTACAAATAAATTATTCTTTGCTGTAAAGGCAAAAGTTTGTCCGTCACCAAACATTTTTACGTTAGCAGCATCCTGATCTATAACTGTTGAATTCTTTACTTTCCAGTCGCTTCCTGATTTTTCAATCCAGAACATTTTCCCGTTTGTATTGAAATAGCCATCAGATTTTCCTGTAAACTTAATAGGGGGAACAGATTTCAGCTTGCTATCTGCGAAATGTCTGTTCAACTGTGTCAGAGATATCAAAGTATCCTGTTTATTTGTTTTTAAATCTGTAGCCAGATATCCTCCTTTTACAGCCTGTATATAGGATTTACCGTCCGCAGACCATGAAAAATGCGATATATTTTTCACAGCCAGGTTAGTTCTCATTCCATTTACAGCCTCCGCCATCGTAAACTTCTGTGTCTGGGCAAATACTGAACTACCCAAAACAAGCATCAATAAAGAAAATTTATGTAATTTCATTGTATAAAATTGAATCCATCAAAAATAAGAAATAAAAACCAACCGTTAAGAAACGTTAAAATAAAACATTCATAAAATGGAATTAATTCATCTATAAGAAATATTTCTTAACTTAATGGTAGAATTTTGTAGGTCTGGTTGGAGAAATGTAAGGGCACAAAATTTATTTAAGGAATACGTTTTTAAGACGTAAAGATTTTAATTGAAGGTAAAGGTAATTCTATAATTCAATGTAAACAATTTCATTTCTTATCCTATATCAATGACTCGTATATGCTCTCTGTTCTAAATTTGCATCATTAATAATAACAAAAAATACAAAATTACAATGGCAACAAAATGGACCTTAGACCCAACGCATAGTGAAATTACTTTCAAAGTAAAACACATGATGATTTCTAACGTAAAAGGAAGCTTCAGAACTTTCACTGCTGAAATTGAATCTGAAGATGAGTTCTTTGCAAACGCTAAAACTACTGCTACCATCCAGACAGATTCTGTGTTCACTAATAATACTGACAGAGATAATCACTTGAAATCTGCAGAATTCTTCAATGCTGAAGCTCATCCAACTATTACTTTTGAATCTCAGAACCTGAACAATGAAGTGGTTGGAAACCTTACCATCAACGGAATTACAAAACCTGTAACATTAGATGTAGACTTCGGTGGAATTAACGTTGACCCATGGGGAAATACAAAAGCAGGTTTCTCTTTTGAAGGGAAAATCAGCAGAAAAGATTTCGGATTGAACTGGAACGCAGCTCTTGAAGCAGGCGGTGTAATGGTAAGTGATGATGTAAAAATCGCTGGTGAATTACAGTTTGTAAAACAAGCTTAATTTATAACATACTTTTTAAAAGGTTCAGGGATTTTACTAAAAAACCTTGAACCTTTTATTTTTTATCAATATGCAAGTATTATGAACCTCAACGATCTTCAAAATATAAGTGAAAATTTCAATACCACACAGCGAATGCCGGTTTTATTCCTTGGACATGGTTCGCCGATGAATGCTATTGAAGAAAATCAATTTGTACAGGGATTCCGAAAAATCGCAAGTGAAATTCCAAGGCCTAATGCAATTCTATGTATTTCTGCGCATTGGTATACCCAGGGAACTTTGGTTACTGCGATGGAAATGCCCAAAACAATCCACGATTTTTATGGATTTCCTAAGGAATTGTTTGAAGTACAATATCCCGCTCCCGGCAGTCCCGAACTTGCCAGGGAAACTGCTGAACTTTTACTTCCGGTAGAAGTGGAGGAAGATCATAACTGGGGATTGGACCATGGTACGTGGTCTGTCATCAGGCATTTGTATCCTGATGCAGATATTCCCGTTATTCAATTAAGTATTGATTATACGAAACCTCCACAATATCATTATGACCTTGCCAAAAGACTGAATAAACTTCGTGAGAAAGGGATTCTGATCATAGGCAGCGGAAATATTGTTCATAACCTACGTATGATCGACTGGAAAAACATCAATACTGTTGGTGCTGGCTGGGACTGGGCAATCGAAGCCCGTGAAAAAACTAATAACTGGCTTCTGGATGGTAATTTCCAGAATATTATTGATTATCAGAAACAGGGTACCTCTCTGCAATATGCAGTTCCTACTCCGGACCACTACCTTCCTTTAATTTATACTTTAGGATTAAAAGACAAGGCTGAAGAATTAACACTGTTTAATGATGAGCTTATAGGAGGTTCGCTGAGTATGACTAGTGTAAGAATCGGATAATATTATAATAAAAAAGGAAACACCTCAGCTGGGATGTTTCCTTTTATTTTATAGTCGTATTATTTATTGTACTGCTTTTAGAACATTAATGTTTCCATAACCATAACTTGAATTGGCTGTAGGATAATACGTGGCTGACTGCCTCATTTTATTAAGCACCTGATCTCTGGTCCATGATGGATTTTTAGCCCAGACCAAAGCAGCAATTCCGGCCGTGGCAGCTGTTGCTACAGAAGATCCTCCTACATAATCTGCCTGTCCGTTATAATAACTTAAAACCGGAACTGTATTTCCTGACGCTCTTTCCATCTGAAAAGTAAAATCAATCTGGCTTCCGGAGTGGCAAACATCACATTTCTGGTTGGAAGTACCTTCCTTCACTCCTGTTATAGCCTGAGTTTCAGACATTGAAGCAGGGAAAATAACACCTACAAAATTGGTAAAGCTGGTAGAGGTGCCGCCTGCACAGAAAATCAGTTTTCCCCGGGCATAAGCATATTTCACTCCATCTTCAATTTTTCCTACTGAAAAAATATGTCCCATAGACATAGAAATGATCTTTACACTGGTATTATTCCCTAATTCTGTAAAAGCAGTCTTCACTCCGTTTTGTTCGCTGGAAGTTTCCAAAACAACATTTTCTGCAGCACGGTAAGCAATGAGATTAGCATTATAAGCTACTCCTACCGGAAGCCCGGCATTATTTCTAGGGGCAGCCATTACAGAAGCCATTTTAGTACCATGCCCGCACTGATCTGCAGAGCCGTCAGCATTATAAACTCCAAATTTACTGATCGTTCTTCCTGAGGATGCTCCATTATTAAAACTTGATCCCAATAAAGTCTGATCCGGGGAAACTCCGGTATCAATGAGGCCAATGGTTACTCCCGCTCCTGTACTGTAGCTCCAGGCATCAGGAATATTATGTTTGGTAAATGCCCATGGAATTTTTGCACTTGGTGTTGTGGATGTATAATCTACCGCACTTAAAGTAGCTGTGGAGAAGCCGCATCCTGAAGAGCCACTGCCAGAAGATTTTGCTGTGGTATTGTATTTAGCTTCATTTTCAAAATAATGATAATCTGCAGGTTCTACATAGCGGATGGTTTTCATCTGACGAAGAGCCGTTATCGTTTCTTCCTTTTCGATGGTAACATCCATTTGGTTTAGATACTTGTCGGAATTTAATAAAAATCTTGCAGATCCTTTTCCTTCAGATTTTGCAATAACATTTAAAATCTCCTCCTCCATATTTTTGTTATCAGGAGATTTGCTTCTGTCAAAATCATCTTTTGAGGAGCCAAATCCAATAGATACCATTCTGTTGCCACGGAAAACAGCGCTCCAAAGAAAATAATCAGATTCATTCTTCCAATTGAAAGTTCCTTCATTTTTTATGGCCTGATTGATCCTTTCATTGATCTATTTTTCTGTTAACGGATTTTTCTGGGACATTTCAATGTTTGAATTCTCATTACGAAGTTCTTCCTGTGTACAGGAATTTAAGGCAAAAAATAATGCCAGGAAAAATACAGTTTTTTTCATATGTTATAATTTTGGTTGGAGCCACAATATAACACTTTCAGGAGAATTAAAAGTTTAAAAAAATGAATTTAGCATTATATGAATATTAATAGGCTTCTATCAGCTAACCTCATATTAATCTCTTCTCAAAACATACACTGCTGTCCACACCAACATACTGCCCATAATTAGGAATTCTTTGAAACCCGCTTTTTTCATAAACGGAAATAGCATTCGTAAGGTCTTTAGAGGTCTCAAGGACTGCTTTTTTATATCCCAATTCCTTTGCCCAGTTTTCAAGTTCTCCTACAATGGAAGAGCCTAATCCTCTTTTTCTGAACTCAGGATTGGTAAACATTCTTTTAATTTCAACGGTATCTTCAGATAGTTCTTTGAAAGCCCCACATGCTGCCGGAACTTCATCAATGTAAGCAACAATACAGTTTTTAATGGTATCAATTTTGTTAAACTGAGCAAAGAAATCATCGTTATCTCCATTATGGTGAGCTAAAGTAGCATCAAGAGATCTCACAAGGTTTTTAAAATCTGAAGAATGAGAATCGGTTCTATGTATAGTCATAATAATGATATTAAAATATTTTGTAACAAAAAGGCCTCCTTCCGGAAGCCTTCATTTTATAAGATCAGTTTACAATAAACTTTCTTTCTTTGATAAGCTCTGCAATGGCAAGCATATCCTGTCCGATCAATCTGTCGTCTTCCAGTTTCGCAACCTTAGAACGAAGAATGGTAAAGTTTTCTTCAATGATCTTAGAACATTTTGCTGGTCTTCTGAACTCAAGTCCCTGAGCTGCAAACATTAATTCAACAGATAAGATATTAACCAGATTTCCAAGAACCTGATTAAACTTTCTTCCTGAAATACTTCCCATAGAAACATGATCTTCCTGTCCTAAACTTGTAGGAATAGAATCTGCAGAAGCCGGGAAGCATAATGTTTTATTCTCTGTTACTAACGCGGCAGAAGTATACTGAGGAATCATAAATCCGGAATTCAATCCTGAACTTTCCGTTAATAATCTTGGAAGTCCATATTTTCCTTCTAATAACAAGTAGCTTCTTCTGTCTGAAATATTTCCTAATTCAGCAGCTGCAAGGGTTGCATAATCTAATGGTAAGGCCATAAGCTGCCCGTGGAAGTTTCCTCCGGAGATAGATTCTTCTGCGCTTAATACAATTGGGTTATCTGTCACAGAATTCAATTCTGTTTCTGCCATATTTTTAAGATGCTCAAATGCATTTCTACTTGCACCGTGAACCTGTGGAACGCATCTCATGGAATAAGGATCCTGAACTCTCTCACAGTCTTCGTGAGCTTTCATATTCTCTGATCCTTTAAGGAACTTAAGCATTCTTGCCGCTACTTTTTTACTGCCTTCGAAAGGTCTGATCTCATGAAGTTCTTTTTTGAACGGACTTGCGGAGCCTCTGTATGCTTCAATACTCATTGCAGCTGTCATATCTGCAAGATCTAACAGATATTCAAATTTCTCTAACCCTTTGATAGCATGAGCCAGAATAAACTGTGTTCCGTTAATTAATCCTAACCCTTCTTTTGGCCCAAGGACTAATGGTTCAAGATTATGTTTTTCCAATACTTCCATAGTATCAGAAACCTTATCACCTTCCCAAACCTGTCCAAGCCCTAGCAAAGGCAATACAAGATGAGCAAGAGGCGCCAGATCACCGGATGCTCCCACAGAACCCTGCTCTGGAACTACCGGAATAATATCCTTTTCCAGCATCAGGATCATTCTCTCAATAACCTCTAGAGAAACTCCTGAAAATCCTTTTGATAAAGCATGAACTTTAGCAATCATCATGATTTTGGAAAGTTCTTTTTCTATAGGCTTTCCTACTCCCACTGCATGGGAAATAATCAGGTTATACTGTAACTGAGCGGTTTCATCGGCTGATATTTTAGTATCGCACAGTGGCCCGAACCCTGTATTGATTCCATATACACATCTGTCGGATTCTACAATTTGCTGTACGTTTTTCTGGGATTTTAAAATTTGGTCTTTGGCCGCCTTATTCAGTTTGGCTTTATTAGGTTTTTTACATATTTCCAGAACATCATGGAAAGTAAAAACATCTACTCCGTATATCATTTCTAAAAAATTTCCTTAAAATTACGCATTTAACAATAATTGGAGAAACTAATTTTCACGGTTCCATCTTTTTATCAGAAGAAGTGAATTAATTTGCTATTTTTACCGCCAATATTAAAAACTATAATCCATGAGACTGAAAACTTTACTGCTTACATTATGTGTTGCAGGAACAGCCACTTTTGCTCAAAAAGTGAAATATTCTAAGGAAGAAAAGAAAGAAATGAACCGTTATTTCTTTAATGAAGGGTTCAATAGTGCAACAGACAAAAAAGTTTCCACCATTATTTTAAAGGACAATACCGAACATCAAGGCTATAGTAAATCATGGGAAAGGGAAAGAGGACAGATTCTTTCCATTACCATTGAAGATGTTGATTCAGGAAAGCCTATGAAATTTGCAGCAGCAGATATTGCTGAGATGTACTTGTATGCAACAGAGACAGAAAAAGCTATGAAAGCAGGAAAGTTTATTTCAAACATGAGAAATTACAGCACTAAAAAATACAGAAAATCAATAACAGACGATGCAATCCCCTATGAAAACCAGATTGTTTCTTTAAAAAATAAGAAAGAGCCCAAAGCTTTTTTAATGCAGGTCATTAATCCTGAATTTAATGAATTTATAACTGTTTACCATGACCCATACGCTTCAGAAACCATGAGTACTGGTTTTACTGGCGCTCCTGCATTTGGTGGTGGTGTTATCAAATCATATTATGTAAGGAAAGGAGATAAGGTTATTTGGCTGCACAAAGATGATTTTGAGGACAATTATGACTTTCTGTTTGGAGATAATGCTGATTTCATGAAAAAGTATCCAAAAAATTCTGTAGAATGGAATTATCTCAGCTTTTTAATATATCAATATACTGATATGAGCCAAAGATAAAATATTCAATCCAATATCAGAACCTGTAGAATCATCTGCAGGTTTTTTGTTTTTAAATGGAAAGATTCCTTAATTTTGTTATATGAATCCTTCTTTAGAACTACAGCTCAAAACTTTACCTTCCGAACCTGGTGTTTATCGTTATTATGATAAAAACGAGCAGCTATTGTATGTGGGGAAAGCTAAAAATTTAAAGAAAAGGGTTCTTTCCTACTTCAATAAAAATCTTTCCGGTTACAGGATCAAGATCATGGTCAGTAAAATCCAGCGTCTGGAAACTACCATTGTGAACAGTGAATATGATGCTCTTTTACTGGAAAACAACCTGATTAAAGAACATCAGCCGTTTTATAATGTCATGCTGAAGGATGACAAAACCTACCCCTGGATCTGTATTAAAAATGAAGATTTTCCCAGAATCTTCCTAACCAGAAATGTTATTAAAGATGGCTCGGAATATTATGGGCCTTATGCAAAGGTACGTCCTGCAAAGATTTTGTTGGATACCATCAAACATATTTATAAACTCAGAACCTGCAACCTGAATCTTTCGCCTGCTAAAATTGCAGACGGAAAATATAAAGTATGCCTGGAATATCATATTAAAAACTGTGAAGGTCCTTGTGAAGATCTTGAAAGTAAAGAAGAATATGACGAGAAGATAGATGCCATCCGTGGGATTATTAAAGGAGATTTCCGGAAAGCAAAGGATTATCTGGTGAATCAGATGATGAAGCATGCCTCTAATCTTCAGTTTGAAGAGGCTCAGATCATTAAGGAAAGACTGGATATCCTGGAAGATTACCAGGCTAAAAATACCGTGGTGAATCCCAATATTGATGATGTAGACGTTTTCGGTATGACCAGTGATGAGACGGCAGCCTATGTTAACTTCTTTAAAATAAGGAACGGAAATATCATTCAGAGTTTTACTACAGAGATTAAAAAGATTCTTGAAGAGACTGATGAAGATATTATGGAAGAGGCGTTAATTGAAATCAGACAGAAGTTTGGTTCTGATTCGAAAGAAGTATTATTACCTTTCCATTTGTCTGTAGAAATTCCAAACGTTAAGCTTATTGTTCCTAAAGTTGGAGATAAAAAAAGAATCGTGGAGCTTTCAGAGAAAAATGCGAAAGAATACCGTCTGGAAAAACTAAAGCAGGTACAGATTGTAGATCCTGAAAGGCATACCAACAGAATTATGGCTGAAATGCAGAAACTTCTCAGAATGCCTGTAGAGCCACGTCATATTGAAGGATTTGACAACTCGAACATTCAGGGAACCAATCCTGTTTCTGCCTGTGTTGTTTTTAAAGATGGGAAGCCCAGCAAAGCAGACTATAGAATTTTCCATCCTAAAACAGTAGAAGGACCCAACGACTTTGCAACGATGGAAGAAGTCATTTATCGCCGGTATAAAAGAATGCTGGATGAAGGGGAAAGTCTGCCGCAGCTGATCCTTATTGATGGCGGAAAAGGGCAATTGTCTTCTGCAGTTAAAAGTCTTAGGTTATTGGGATTATACGGAAAAATTACGATTGTAGGAATCGCTAAAAGACTGGAGGAGATTTTCTTCCCGGAAGATCCTATTCCCTTATATCTTGATAAAAAATCTGAAACTTTGAAGATCCTGCAAAGAGTAAGGGATGAAGCTCACCGATTTGGGGTTAAACATCACAGAACAAGAAGAAAAAATTCCACTATAAAATCTGAATTGGAAGAGATTCCAGGTGTGGGAGAAAAAACCATCGAATTACTGTTGTCTAAACTTAAGTCTGTAAAAAGAATCAAAGAAGCCAATCAGGAAACATTAGAAGAAATTTTAGGTAAAAGCAAGGCAAAGATTATTTGGGAATTTTTCAATAATAACGCATAATCCCATTTAAACATCCAATTTATTTTTCACAAATAAATGAACTTTTCTTATAAAATTTTAATTTTAAACTTATTCTCTCAAAAAGAGACAAATTATACAAAAACAACCACAAAAACCGAATTAAAACTAATAAAAATTAAGTATATTTAAAATATTTAATAAATAATAGCATTATATATATTTTTTTCATAAATTAGTCTTGTTAATCAAAAATAATAATACCATGAAAAAACACTCATTCTGCAAATGATAATGCATTACCATGTGTACTTATTAATATTCTGCACTATTTTATCTTTTTCCCAATATTTTATAAATGATACTCTAGGTTAGTAGGACTGATTACACAAAAAGAAAAACACATCAATATATTTCCAAAAAAATAAGCTCTTTTTCAAGAGCTTATTTTAGTTTTATTTTAAGTAAACAGAGTTATTTTTGCGTGAAAATCTCCTTAGAGGATCTTCCGTCTGCCTGTTGAATATCAATTACAATATTTCCATTTTCAAAATAACCAATCGTAGTAGTATTATCAGAAAGCTTCACGAGGAATACATCTTTTTTTGAAGTTGTTTTAAAGATAGCAAACGGTACAGAACTTCCGGATTTTGCAAGGATAAACTGATTGGCATCAATTTGTATCTTCTGTACATCAATTTTCCCGTTAGAATAATTTCCTGTGGATGAACCCGTAGCCGGAACACTCACAGCTGTTTCCGAAACAGAACTCTGAGCAGTATTGCCGGCAATTGTCGTAGAAGTCATTGAAGCATGATTCTTTGCAGGCTGCATGGCAACAGGATTAGAGTTACCAACATTTATTAAGGCCATTTTTAAAGCATCTGCAAGACCTTCTTCAAATTCTTTAATGCTAGAACTTCCATTAGATTCAAGAAGGACCTTATTATTACAGTCTTTTACAACTAGCATTAATTTATTTTTAAACATACTTTTTACATTCAGTACGTCGGCTTTTACGACATTACAAGAATTATCCCTAGCTTCAGATGGCCATTGATCGATATTTGCCGGCAAAACTTCATACTTTTTATTTTTTAGCGCTTTTGCCAATGTTTCTTCCAATCCATAACTATTTCCTTTGAAGCTTTCAAACTTCTCAGGAATCAATACATATTTATAATCTGAAACTTTCTGTCCGAAAATTGCTGTTGAGCAAATTGCCAACATTAATATTGATAATTTTTTCATATCCTTCATTTTAATCATTTCTGAATGCTCCCATATCCAGTTTAAGGGAAAAGAAATTAGAGTAGAAATTAGAGCCGCCAATACCTGAATTTGTAATTGCATAATCCAGGGTAAGTCCTCTATACCTGATTCCAATCCCTGCACTTGGCTGGAAAGAAACTTTTCTTTTTAAATCTTCTATATCTGTAATAGACTGGAACCTGTTGATCCCTAATCTCACAAAAATCATTTTCTGATAGCCTAATTCAGCACCGGCATAGGGACTGATACTTGCAAAATCAGTTGAAATCAAAGAGGCTGTCTTTGCAAAATCTACATTGATTCCAGCTTCCGGCAATACATAAACACTGCTGTTGATTTCAAATAACTTACTTGCTCCCACATTAAGCTTAGGCATTGTAAGTTCCATTTTATCTTTTGGTGCCGGGTTGAATTCTTCGCCATTCACCACTGTTGATAACTCTTTCTGGTTAATACTCCAAAAGTTAACAGTAGTGGTAATATCTCTTACCATTCCTCCGAATTTCCATCCGTTCTCACCTTTATAAATAGCACCTACATCAAAACCAAACCCATAACCATTTGCAAATTTACCTACATTTCTATACACAATCTTAGCATTCACCCCCACATCAAGATTCGGATTTCCTCCGGGACGGAATGCATAGGATAGGATGGCTGCATAATCAGACTGTGAGAATTTTGTAATTTTATCATAATCAATATTCCCTTCAGAATCAATCATCTGGGTAGTATTCAAGATATTATCTACCCCAAGTCTTACTACAGAAACACCAAAAACGCCTTCTTCCATTACTCTGGCATAAGCTAAATAATCATATTTTGCTATAGATTCAAAATATTCTGCGTGCATTGCAGCTCCCTGCCAGTCTTTTTCAATAGCCATTAAACCAGCCGGGTTCCACATTGGAGAATACACATCATCCTGATTGGATATTACAGCACCTCCCATCGCCAGTCCTCGGGCTCCGGCTCCAATATTTAAGAATTCATTGGAATATTTCCTGATAATCTGAGATTGAGACAGCCCATAGAGCAGTGAAAATGCAAGTAAAAAATATTTTTTCATCATATAAAATTGATGCTAGTTAAAGTTTTTAGTTTTCCTGGCCTTAATTAATCCATTGGCAATGATTGCCAGTATCATAACTCCTGAAGCAATATAAAATATAGGGCTCATATGTTCTGATTCCCCAAAGATAAAAAAAGCTAGTATAATTCCGTAAACAGGTTCCAAATTAACTGTTAAAATTAGAGTAAAAGGAGATATATACTTCATTAAACTTACTGATTCCAGCATCGGAAAAGCAGTAAAAACACTGGCTAATAAGCATATTAACGCTATATCACGGTAGTTTATTTCATTCATTTGAAAAATTTGACCGGAAAACAAATAAAATAACATTAAAATAAACCAACCACAGAATATTTCATAAAATATAATGTTCCCGGAACTTGTTTTTCCAAACATTTTGCCATTAAAAACAGAAAATATAGTCCCAAAGACAGCACAAAGAACGCCATATATAATGCCTTCCTTATATTGAAACTCTGTTTTAAAGATTAATAAAATGCACGCTACAATGACAACTCCCATCACTACTTCTGAGATATCGATCTTTCTTTTAAAGATAATGGGTTCCAAAATTGAAGCAAAGAGCGTAGATAATGAAAGACAGCTCAATGCAATGGAAACATTAGAGACTTTGATAGAATAAAAAAAACAGTACCAGTGAAGTGCCATGGTAAAACCTATTGCAGCCAGCTGAAAAAATATTTTTTTAGAAACTCTGATGCTTTCTTTTTTATATATCCTGATGAATATAAACAGAAAGATTGCCGCAAACAGCATTCTGTAAAATACAAGGATCTGAGCATTGGCATGAATCAGTTTTCCTAAAATTGCAGTGAATCCCCATAAAAATACTATTAAATGCAACCTGAAAAGCGCTAATTTATGCATATCCTACCTTCTCTAAAATTTTAACATGCAAATTTACAAATACTCATCCCAAATATTAGTAAAAAGATAAAATAATCCGAAAAAATAATGATCATTTAAATTAAGGATGCTTTCATGAATCTTATTCCTATTCATCTTTTATCAATTATTATTCATTATAACAAAAAAACCCTGAAAATTGGTTAAACTTTCAGGGCCTTCAAATAATAAACTATTAAAAAAATAAACTAGGAACAGAGTATTTATCAGAGGTTTTCACCCCCTGTTACTCTAATGTAAAGTTAGAAAAAATATAAATTATTTAAAAATATTTTTTAGTTAAAAATTTCACAATTTACTAGTAACCAAACTATTAAACATCTGTTTTACTTCTCATTCATATTCCTCATAAAAATAGTATCTTTAAGCGTAAAAAATTGAAAATTCTATGGACATCGAATTCAACAAACGAGAAGATCAGAACAGATTAAAATTATCAGAGATAAATCGCTTGCTTGCCGAAATCAAAAAAGGAGGCGGTGAAAAGAGACTTCAAAAGCTCCGTGAGGAAGGAAAAATGACTGCAAGAGAAAGGATAGATTATCTTCTTGATAAAGATTCTGATTCCATAGAAATAGGAGCATTTGCGGGCTATGAAATGTATGAAGAACATGGAGGCTGCCCTAGTGGAGGCGTTGTGGTTGTTATGGGATATGTTTCCGGAAGACAATGTATTGTGGTAGCTAATGATGCTTCTGTAAAAGCAGGAGCATGGTTTCCAATTACAGGAAAGAAAAATCTGAGAGCACAGGAAATTTCTATGGAAAATAAGCTTCCTATCATTTATCTGGTAGATTCCGCAGGAGTTTATCTTCCAATGCAGGATGAGATTTTTCCTGATAAAGAACATTTTGGAAGGATTTTCAGAAATAATGCTAAAATGAGCTCAATGGGAATCATTCAGATTTCTGCTGTTATGGGCAGTTGTGTTGCCGGAGGAGCTTATCTTCCTATCATGAGTGATGAAGCGATGATTGTGGATAAAACAGGTTCTATTTTCCTTGCAGGAAGCTATCTTGTAAAAGCTGCAATTGGTGAAAGCATTGATAACGAAACATTGGGAGGAGCAACTACCCATTGCTCTATTTCAGGAGTTACAGATTATAAAGCTAAGGATGATAAAGATGCCTTAGACAGAATTAAAAACATAATGAAGTCTATCGGAAGTACTGAAAAAGCGGGCTTCGACAGAATAGACAGCTTTCCGCCAAAAGAAAACCCTGATAATATCTTCGGAATCATGCCTGTTTCCAGAGCAGAACAGTATGATACTTACGAAATCATTAAATGTATTGTGGATAACTCCGAGTATGAAGAATATAAGCCAGACTACGGAAAAAGTATCATTTGTGCCACTGCAAGAGTGGACGGCTGGTCTGTAGGAATTGTTGCCAACCAAAGGAAATTAGTGAAGAGCGGTAAAGGAGAGATGCAGTTTGGAGGAGTAATCTATTCCGATTCTGCGGATAAAGCAACCCGATTTATTGCCAACTGTAACCAAAGAAAGATCCCGTTGATCTTCCTACAGGATGTTACCGGATTCATGGTAGGCTCCAAATCAGAACATGGTGGAATCATTAAAGATGGGGCTAAAATGGTAAATGCAGTTTCTAATTCTGTAGTTCCTAAATTTACCATTATTACCGGGAATTCTTATGGAGCAGGAAATTATGCTATGTGTGGAAAAGCTTATGATCCTAGGCTTATTGTAGCTTGGCCCTGGGCTGATCTTGCAGTAATGGGCGGAGCCCAAGCTGCTAAAGTTTTAGCGCAAATTCAGGAATCTACATTGAAAAAACAAGGTAAAGAAATTTCTGAAGAAGAACACAACCAGATATTGGATAGTATTTCAAAGAAATATCAGAAACAGACCGAATCCACCTATGCTGCCGCAAGATTATGGACTGATGCCATTATTAACCCAACCGATACAAGAAAATGGATTTCCATGGGAATAGAGGCAGCTAACCACGCACCTATTACAGAGAAATTTAACTTAGGAGTTATCCAGGTTTGATAATTGTTTGATTAAAAATATAAAAAGATGTGGAATTAGTTTCCACATCTTTTGTTTTATACTCCTGGAGTTTCGAGAATTTAAGAAAAGAAAACTCCTGTTCTGAATCTTTCCTTATTCAGCTTTTTATTAACTGCCAACCCCCAAAGAATAAACTCTTTTAAGAATAAAATATCTTTAGGCTGAGTACCCGGTTGATACTTTTCAATGATGTGATCAAGAGGATAAATCCTGTTAAGAGATTTTGCATAAGATTCATCTGAGGATTCATCCGTAATTTCTAAAAAACCATCGTCCTCCAAAAACCAATCTGTAATCTGGCTAAATGGTCCATCAACATTCTTTTTCTCCAGTTTTTCCACTTTCGGGAAATAGGAGGTGAATAAAGTTCTGATTGCATTATCAATTAATAAATGAGCAACCGCTTCTGCTCCTTCCTGCTCTCCTTCATAAACAAGTTCCACTTTTCCGGTGATGGCTGGAATTATCCCCACAAAATCGCTCAATCTTACAGAAGTTGATTTGTCACCTGTTAGTAAAGATCTGCGTTCCGCTGTACTCAATAGGTTTTCGAAAGCTGTAATACTCATACGTGCGCTTACTCCGCTTTTTGAATCTACATATTCACTTTCACGAGCCTCAAAACCAATCTGTTCCAAAAGATCCTTTGCTAAAGAAGGAACATATATTCCATTTTTCTGACGGCTGTCTAAACTGGATTCATAATTGGTAATTTCTCTTGCAATATTGATATTTTCAGGATAATGAGTCAAAATCTGGGATCCTATACGGTCTTTCAGTGGAGTCACAATACTTCCTCTGTTGGTATAATCTTCAGGGTTTGCGGTGAAAACAAATTGTATATCCAAAGGCATTCTCACCTTAAATCCACGGATCTGCACATCACCTTCCTGCAAAATATTAAACAATGAAACCTGAATTCTCGCCTGAAGGTCCGGCAATTCATTAATTACAAAAATACAACGGTTTGCCCGCGGGATCATTCCAAAGTGAATCACACGGTCATCTGCATAGGAAAGTTTAAGATTGGCGGCTTTAATAGGATCTACATCACCAATCAGATCGGCAACAGTCACATCAGGAGTAGCCAGCTTTTCAAAAAACCTTTCATCACGGTGAAGCCATTCTATTGGCGTATTATCACCTTCAGACTCAATTAACTCCTTAGCATACCGTGAAATCGGATGAAATGGATCATCATTAATTTCGCTTCCTCCAATAAAAGGAATCCACTCATCCAGCAAAGAGGTCATCATCCTTGCCAGCCTGGTTTTTGCCTGGCCTCTCAGCCCTAATAAATTAATGTTATGCCGGCTTAGAATAGCATGTTCTAATTGAGGAATAACCGTATTTTCATATCCGAAAATCCCCTCAAATACAGACTCTTTATTACGAATTTTATTTTTTAAGTTATCTCTTAATTCGTCTTTTATATTTTTTGATATATATCCTGATGCTCTTAATGAACCTAGTGTTTCTATATTGGGTTTGTCAGCCATTTTATTTAAATTCTGATTTTATAAACTTTGAAATATATTTTATGAATAATAATTTTTTAACGGATTTTTTTCTTACGATTGGTCTCATAATCCTCAAAAATCATATGTCCTAATCCATTGAGTCCCGTATAAAAGGCTTTCCCTTGATTAGCTTCAGTAAATTCACTCACGAAACGTTGCAGATAAGGATCCTGTGCAATCATAAAAGTAGTGATCGGAATATGCAGCCTTCTTGCCTGAGATGCCATATTATAACATTTCTGGACAACATACTCATCCAAACCGTAAGAATTCATATAATAAGTACCATCAGCCTGACGAACACAACTTGGTTTTCCGTCGGTAATCATGAAAATCTGTTTATTGGTATTTCTCTTTCTTCGTAAAATATCCATTGCCAATTGAAGCCCAGCAACTGTATTGGTATGATAAGGACCAACCTGCAGGTAAGGCAGTTCCTGAATTTTAACAGGCCATGCATCGTCTCCAAAAACAATGATATCCAGAGTATCTTTCGGATAACGGGTGGTAATCAGTTCCGCAAGTGCCATTGCCACTTTTTTGGCCGGAGTAATGCGGTCTTCACCATACAATATCATACTATGGCTAATGTCAATCATCAGTACAGTACTCATCTGTGACTGATGAATGCTGTCTTCTACAATTAAGTCATCTTCAGTAAGATGAAAATCTCCGATTCCGTTATTGATTTGAGCATTCTTAAGACTTTCCGTAATAGAAATCTTTTCTACCGGATCTCCAAAGTTATAATTACGGAATTCTCCTGTAGCATCCTCTCCCGTTCCGCTTTTATTTGTTTTATGATTACCGTTACCACTTTTCCCAAGGTTTCCGAATATTTGATTAAGTGCCTGCTTACGGATATTCTGTTCCATTTTTGCACTCAGACGCATTCCATTTCCTCCATTAGGATCCACTTCTTCACGGATATAACCTTTCTTTTTAAGATCCTCAATAAAATCCTCAATAGTATATTCGGGAGTAGTAAGCTGATATTCTTCATCCAGCATCCGAAGCCAATCAATTGCTTCATCAAAATCACCTGAAGTGTGGGTTAACAAATCAGTAAAGATTTCCAGTAAACGATCAAATACGGATAGTTCTGGGGCTTTGTAAGTTTCAAATCTGAACCCTCTCACAATATGCTCTTTCATATAATAAAGTTACAACATAAATAAAAGGGCTTTAAGAGATTTATTCTATTTTAATTTTTATAAATAGAAATAATCTTAACTAAATTATTGGAAATTATTTTCAGGAGCTGTCTCCCGCTATCCACTCATACTCCTCACGCCCATGCTTACCGTGCCTGACCCTGCTCCTTTTCCAGTTCATGTTGCGGGGTAACCGCTCCTATCGGGGCTAGGAAGAATGCATGAATGATAAGTAATAGCAATAAGTAATCTATAATTGCTGATATTCAGAAGTAAGAATCGGAGATAATGGTATACAGGGTAAATGGATCTGGTAAAGAGCTTTCTTTGATATTGGGGTTGGTTTGGGTATTATACTCTTGGGTATGGCACAAAAAAAAATCCTTTATCACAATGATAAAGGATTTTTAAAAATAAAATAAAAACTGGCGGCGGCCTACTCTCCCGCGTTAGCAGTACCATCGGCGCTGGTGGGCTTAACTTCTGTGTTCGGAATGGGAACAGGTGAGCCCCACCGCTAAAACCACCCTAAAGAAGGTATATATTGTAAAATGTCGGTTGTAATATGTACAAGGTATTTATATCATACTTATTACATTCTATATTTTACAAGTTTTAAGCGATAAAAACTTTCACAAAGACAAAACCTTTACTGCGCATAAAGTACTTGTCATATTTATTATATTATAATTTTAGATTTAGCAACCATAGGCTATAAATCTACGGGTAATTAGTACTACTCGGCTATGACATTACTGTCTTTACACCTGTAGCCTATCAACGTCGTCATCTACAACGACCCTTAAAAGATGTCTCATCTTGAGGCGAGTTTCGCACTTATATGCTTTCAGTGCTTATCTCTTCCAAACGTAGCTACTCAGCGGTGCACCTGGCGGTACAACTGATACACCAGAGGTTTGTTCAATTCGGTCCTCTCGTACTAGAATCAAGCCCTCTCAAACATCTAACGCCCGCAATAGATAGAGACCGAACTGTCTCACGACGTTCTGAACCCAGCTCGCGTGCCACTTTAATGGGCGAACAGCCCAACCCTTGGGACCTTCTCCAGCCCCAGGATGTGACGAGCCGACATCGAGGTGCCGAACCTCCCCGTCGATGTGAGCTCTTGGGGGAGACTAGCCTGTTATCCCCGGAGTACCTTTTATCCTATGAGCGATGGCCCTTCCATACGGAACCACCGGATCACTATGTCCTGCTTTCGCACCTGATCGACTTGTAGGTCTCACAGTCAAGCACCCTTATGCCATTACACTCTACGCACGGTTACCAAGCGTGCTGAGGGTACCTTTGAAAGCCTCCGTTACTCTTTTGGAGGCGACCACCCCAGTCAAACTACCCACCACGCAATGTCCTTCTGAAAGAAGTTAGGCTCCAAGTAAGTAAAGGGTGGTATTTCAACGACGGCTCCACAAACACTAGCGTGCCTGCTTCAAAGCCTCCCACCTATCCTACACATTACTTACTCAAAGTCAATACGAAGTTATAGTAAAGGTTCACAGGGTCTTTTCGTCCCATTGCGGGTAATCGGCATCTTCACCGATACTACAATTTCACCGAGCTCGTGGCTGAGACAGTGCCCAGATCGTTACACCATTCGTGCAGGTCGGAACTTACCCGACAAGGAATTTCGCTACCTTAGGACCGTTATAGTTACGGCCGCCGTTTACTGGGGCTTCAGTTAATGCCTTCGGTTTAACCCTAAGCACCTTCCTTAACCTTCCAGCACCGGGCAGGTGTCAGACCCTATACAGCATCTTTCGATTTAGCAGAGTCCTGTGTTTTTGATAAACAGTCGCCTGGGCCTCTTCACTGCGGCCACCATTGCTGATGGCGTCTCTTCTTCCGAAGTTACGAGACTATTTTGCCTAGTTCCTTAGCCACGACTCACTCGAGCACCTTAGGATTCTCTCCTCGACCACCTGTGTCGGTTTTGGTACGGGTTGCTTCACTTCGGCTTTTCTTGGATCAGATTACTCTACAGCAGCTTCGCCCGAAGGCTAGGCCTTGACTATTCCGTCAGTCTCCAGCAGATACATCCAACCGTCCCCTTTTATTGTGAGCAAGTCAGGGAATATTAACCCTGTGTCCATCCACTACCCCTTTCGGGTTCGCGTTAGGTCCCGACTAACCCTCAGCTGATTAGCATGGCTGAGGAAGCCTTGGTCTTTCGGTGAGCAGGTTTCTCGCCTGCTTTATCGTTACTTATGCCTACATTTTCTTTTCTATCCGCTCCACAATACCTCACAGTACTGCTTCGGCGCAAATAGAATGCTCTCCTACCAGATGTACAATGTACAAATCCATAGCTTCGGTAATATGTTTATGCCCGATTATTATCCATGCCGGACCGCTCGACTAGTGAGCTGTTACGCACTCTTTAAATGAATGGCTGCTTCCAAGCCAACATCCTAGCTGTCAATGCAGTCCAACCGCGTTGCTTCAACTTAACATATATTTGGGGACCTTAGCTGTTGGTCTGGGTTCTTTCCCTCTCGGACATGGACCTTAGCACCCATGCCCTCACTGCCGCACAACATTTATTAGCATTCGGAGTTTGTCAGGAATTGGTAGGCGGTGAAACCCCCGCATCCAATCAGTAGCTCTACCTCTAATAAACTTTTTTGCGACGCTGCACCTAAATGCATTTCGGAGAGTACGAGCTATCTCCCAGTTTGATTGGCCTTTCACCCCTACCCACAGGTCATCCGAAGACTTTTCAACGTCAACCGGTTCGGTCCTCCACTCTGTGTTACCAGAGCTTCAACCTGCCCATGGGTAGATCACAAGGTTTCGCGTCTAATCCTACTAACTCAGCGCCCTATTCAGACTCGCTTTCGCTCCGGCTCCGGTACTTAATACCTTAACCTCGCTAGTAAAATTAACTCGTAGGCTCATTATGCAAAAGGCACGCCGTCACAGCTTTACGCTGCTCCGACCGCTTGTAGGCGTACGGTTTCAGGTTCTATTTCACCCTTCTATTCGAAGTGCTTTTCACCTTTCCTTCACAGTACTTGTTCACTATCGGTCTTTCAGGAGTATTTAGCCTTGGAGGATGGTCCCCCCATATTCAGACAGGATTTCACGTGTCCCGCCCTACTCATTTATCACTCAAATATGCCTTTCATATACGGGGCTATCACCCTCTATGGCTGTTCTTTCCAGAACATTCTATTAAACATATAAAAGCTTTTGGGCTAATCCGCTTTCGCTCGCCACTACTTACGGAATCTCTTCGATTTCTTTTCCTCCGGGTACTTAGATGTTTCAGTTCTCCGGGTTTGCTCCTCTTACGAGGTAATACATCTTCAATGTATTGGGTTGCCCCATTCGGACATCTGCGGATCTATTCGTGTGTGCCAATCCCCGCAGCTTTTCGCAGCTTACCACGTCCTTCGTCGCCTCTGAAAGCCTAGGCATCCGCCATACGCCCTTAACGATTTCTTTCCTATTTTTGGTTACTCAAGCGCTTTATGCGCTCGGTTTTCTCTTTGTGATGTCTTTACCGTTAATGTCAATGATCTTAAATCTATTTCTGATTTAATTCGCAAATATTGTTTTTGGCTCTATTTGCTTTTTTAAAACTAAACCATCTATGATGGTGGAGAATAAGGGAGTCGAACCCTTGACCTCCTGCGTGCAAGGCAGGCGCTCTAGCCAGCTGAGCTAATTCCCCCTCTAGTAGTGATGTACTTTGTATAATGTAAAATGTAGAATGTATCAGATTTAATCTCTTACATTGTACAAGCTACTTTGTACTTTTTACATCCCTTATAATTAGTAGTCTCGGGCAGGCTCGAACTGCCGACCTCTACATTATCAGTGTAGCGCTCTAACCAGCTGAGCTACGAGACTGTCTTTATGTTAGACCTTGAGAGCTAAGAATATAGAATAAAGACCTTTTCAACTTCTGTCTTTCATCTTTGTTCTTTTCTCTTGCCTCTTCCCTTTACTAATTTCTAGTGGGTGTTGTATTTTTATATATCAACCAAACAAAAAACTAAAGCTTGAACTTTAAGTAAGTTCTGTATCTTACGATACTAATTTTTTTATCGTCTAACGACGCTCTAAAATGAGATGTTCCAGCCGCACCTTCCGGTACGGCTACCTTGTTACGACTTAGCCCTAGTTACCTGTTTTACCCTAGGCAGCTCCTGTTACGGTCACCGACTTCAGGTACCCCAGACTTCCATGGCTTGACGGGCGGTGTGTACAAGGCCCGGGAACGTATTCACCGCGCCATGGCTGATGCGCGATTACTAGCGATTCCAGCTTCATAGAGTCGAGTTGCAGACTCCAATCCGAACTGAGACCGGCTTTCGAGATTTGCATCACATCACTGTGTAGCTGCCCTCTGTACCGGCCATTGTATTACGTGTGTGGCCCAAGGCGTAAGGGCCGTGATGATTTGACGTCATCCCCACCTTCCTCTCTACTTGCGTAGGCAGTCTCACTAGAGTCCCCAACTTAATGATGGCAACTAGTGACAGGGGTTGCGCTCGTTGCAGGACTTAACCTAACACCTCACGGCACGAGCTGACGACAACCATGCAGCACCTTGAAAAATGTCCGAAGAAAAGTCTATTTCTAAACCTGTCATTTCCCATTTAAGCCTTGGTAAGGTTCCTCGCGTATCATCGAATTAAACCACATAATCCACCGCTTGTGCGGGCCCCCGTCAATTCCTTTGAGTTTCAAACTTGCGTTCGTACTCCCCAGGTGGCTAACTTATCACTTTCGCTTAGTCTCTGAATCCGAAAACCCAAAAACGAGTTAGCATCGTTTACGGCGTGGACTACCAGGGTATCTAATCCTGTTCGCTCCCCACGCTTTCGTCCATCAGCGTCAGTTGTTGCTTAGTAACCTGCCTTCGCAATTGGTGTTCTAAGTAATATCTATGCATTTCACCGCTACACTACTTATTCCAGCTACTTCAACAACACTCAAGACTTGCAGTATCAATGGCAGTTTCACAGTTAAGCTGTGAGATTTCACCACTGACTTACAAATCAGCCTACGGACCCTTTAAACCCAATAAATCCGGATAACGCTTGCACCCTCCGTATTACCGCGGCTGCTGGCACGGAGTTAGCCGGTGCTTATTCGTATAGTACCTTCAGCTAGATACACGTATCTAGGTTTATCCCTATACAAAAGAAGTTTACAACCCATAGGGCCGTCGTCCTTCACGCGGGATGGCTGGATCAGGCTCTCACCCATTGTCCAATATTCCTCACTGCTGCCTCCCGTAGGAGTCTGGTCCGTGTCTCAGTACCAGTGTGGGGGATCACCCTCTCAGGCCCCCTAAAGATCGTAGACTTGGTGAGCCGTTACCTCACCAACTATCTAATCTTGCGCGTGCCCATCTCTATCCACCGGAGTTTTCAATACCAGATGATGCCATCCAGTATATTATGGGGTATTAATCTCC
Source organism: Chryseobacterium bernardetii (assembly GCF_003815975.1). Classification (NCBI taxonomy): domain Bacteria; kingdom Pseudomonadati; phylum Bacteroidota; class Flavobacteriia; order Flavobacteriales; family Weeksellaceae; genus Chryseobacterium; species Chryseobacterium bernardetii. The sequence continues at coordinate 1,914,909 of NZ_CP033932.1, read as the reverse complement.
CTTTCGAAAGGCTATCCCCCAGATAAAGGCAGGTTGCACACGTGTTCCGCACCCGTGCGCCGCTCTCAAGTCTCCGAAGAGACTCTACCGCTCGGCTTGCATGTGTTAGGCCTCCCGCTAGCGTTCATCCTGAGCCAGGATCAAACTCTCCATTGTATGTTTGTCTGACTCACTCAAAGTTTTTTAACGCTTTAGTTTTTCCTTACTTGGTTGTTATATTGTATGTCAATGATCTTTTTATCTTCCGCTTTGTAACGAAGCAATCTCTCTGTCAGTGTCGCTCCGTATTTGCGAGTGCAAAAGTAAAACTTTATTTTGTATTGACCAAATGTTTTGAAAGAAAATTTTAAAGTTTTTCAAGTAACCTTAATCCTTCCCAAACCCTCAATCTATCTACTCCTGCGCTCCGAATTATTTCGGACTGCAAAGATACAAACTCTTTTTTAACTCGCAACTTTTATACAATAAAAATTAAAAGTTTTTTTTCGCCTGATATCTTAGTAGAATATAATGTTTATGCTTAGCTAAAAGCTCTTCTGCGCTTGTACTGATACTCTCGTTTTCAGTGGGGCAAAGATAACAACTTCTTACAACGCAAAACAAGTTTATTTAACATAAAATTCATTTGAGCATACCGATTGTGAATAAGTAACACGTTTAAACAATTGATTTATTTATACTTATATCCAATTTTATACTTATCCACAATTAGTATTTAATTAACTGGAATATGAAAATAAAAACTCAATATAATATATATAGCTGGTAGGCTTATAAAATTCGAAGATAAAATTATAGTGTTATTGGCATTAGGAAGTATGAAATATCTTTGAAGCAAATTCTGTGGAGATAGGAATCATGTAAATAAATCGATATTTGATAGATCTTGAGTTCTTTTCAAAATTAGAATACCCTTTGTGATAAGTAATGAATAATAATGAGTAAACTATAATGATGATAACCTATATACTACCCGAGCTGTGATTGCCCACTAACTTTATCATCCCCAGGGATTCAGACAGCGCTATCCAATATTATTGCCTCCTTTCCCCTCTGTTAGATCCTTACAGGATGACAATAGGCGGTCTATTAAGAATAGTAAGGATATTTAAGATCCCTGTTAAATGAATGGATTCGGAACAAAGTAAAAGAGGAAGCTGAAGAATAGAATATAGATTTATTAGAAATAAGGATAAAGCACAGTTCTGAAAAATAAAATATCAAAAGGTAAAGACTTAAAGAGGTGTGAAAAGTAAAAGGTGGATACTGGTTAACTGGTTAGTAAGAACATCAAGGGTTGCATCCATTACTCATTACTGATAGTTACCGGGGTTGGTTTTTGGTTTGGGTTTCCTTTGATATTGGGGTTGGTTTGGGTATTATACTCTTGGGTATGGCACAAAAAAAAATCCTTTATCACAATGATAAAGGATTTTTAAAAATAAAATAAAAACTGGCGGCGGCCTACTCTCCCGCGTTAGCAGTACCATCGGCGCTGGTGGGCTTAACTTCTGTGTTCGGAATGGGAACAGGTGAGCCCCACCGCTAAAACCACCCTAAAGAAGGTATATATTGTAAAATGTCGGTTGTAATATGTACAAGGTATTTATATCATACTTATTACATTCTATATTTTACAAGTTTTAAGCGATAAAAACTTTCACAAAGACAAAACCTTTACTGCGCATAAAGTACTTGTCATATTTATTATATTATAATTTTAGATTTAGCAACCATAGGCTATAAATCTACGGGTAATTAGTACTACTCGGCTATGACATTACTGTCTTTACACCTGTAGCCTATCAACGTCGTCATCTACAACGACCCTTAAAAGATGTCTCATCTTGAGGCGAGTTTCGCACTTATATGCTTTCAGTGCTTATCTCTTCCAAACGTAGCTACTCAGCGGTGCACCTGGCGGTACAACTGATACACCAGAGGTTTGTTCAATTCGGTCCTCTCGTACTAGAATCAAGCCCTCTCAAACATCTAACGCCCGCAATAGATAGAGACCGAACTGTCTCACGACGTTCTGAACCCAGCTCGCGTGCCACTTTAATGGGCGAACAGCCCAACCCTTGGGACCTTCTCCAGCCCCAGGATGTGACGAGCCGACATCGAGGTGCCGAACCTCCCCGTCGATGTGAGCTCTTGGGGGAGACTAGCCTGTTATCCCCGGAGTACCTTTTATCCTATGAGCGATGGCCCTTCCATACGGAACCACCGGATCACTATGTCCTGCTTTCGCACCTGATCGACTTGTAGGTCTCACAGTCAAGCACCCTTATGCCATTACACTCTACGCACGGTTACCAAGCGTGCTGAGGGTACCTTTGAAAGCCTCCGTTACTCTTTTGGAGGCGACCACCCCAGTCAAACTACCCACCACGCAATGTCCTTCTGAAAGAAGTTAGGCTCCAAGTAAGTAAAGGGTGGTATTTCAACGACGGCTCCACAAACACTAGCGTGCCTGCTTCAAAGCCTCCCACCTATCCTACACATTACTTACTCAAAGTCAATACGAAGTTATAGTAAAGGTTCACAGGGTCTTTTCGTCCCATTGCGGGTAATCGGCATCTTCACCGATACTACAATTTCACCGAGCTCGTGGCTGAGACAGTGCCCAGATCGTTACACCATTCGTGCAGGTCGGAACTTACCCGACAAGGAATTTCGCTACCTTAGGACCGTTATAGTTACGGCCGCCGTTTACTGGGGCTTCAGTTAATGCCTTCGGTTTAACCCTAAGCACCTTCCTTAACCTTCCAGCACCGGGCAGGTGTCAGACCCTATACAGCATCTTTCGATTTAGCAGAGTCCTGTGTTTTTGATAAACAGTCGCCTGGGCCTCTTCACTGCGGCCACCATTGCTGATGGCGTCTCTTCTTCCGAAGTTACGAGACTATTTTGCCTAGTTCCTTAGCCACGACTCACTCGAGCACCTTAGGATTCTCTCCTCGACCACCTGTGTCGGTTTTGGTACGGGTTGCTTCACTTCGGCTTTTCTTGGATCAGATTACTCTACAGCAGCTTCGCCCGAAGGCTAGGCCTTGACTATTCCGTCAGTCTCCAGCAGATACATCCAACCGTCCCCTTTTATTGTGAGCAAGTCAGGGAATATTAACCCTGTGTCCATCCACTACCCCTTTCGGGTTCGCGTTAGGTCCCGACTAACCCTCAGCTGATTAGCATGGCTGAGGAAGCCTTGGTCTTTCGGTGAGCAGGTTTCTCGCCTGCTTTATCGTTACTTATGCCTACATTTTCTTTTCTATCCGCTCCACAATACCTCACAGTACTGCTTCGGCGCAAATAGAATGCTCTCCTACCAGATGTACAATGTACAAATCCATAGCTTCGGTAATATGTTTATGCCCGATTATTATCCATGCCGGACCGCTCGACTAGTGAGCTGTTACGCACTCTTTAAATGAATGGCTGCTTCCAAGCCAACATCCTAGCTGTCAATGCAGTCCAACCGCGTTGCTTCAACTTAACATATATTTGGGGACCTTAGCTGTTGGTCTGGGTTCTTTCCCTCTCGGACATGGACCTTAGCACCCATGCCCTCACTGCCGCACAACATTTATTAGCATTCGGAGTTTGTCAGGAATTGGTAGGCGGTGAAACCCCCGCATCCAATCAGTAGCTCTACCTCTAATAAACTTTTTTGCGACGCTGCACCTAAATGCATTTCGGAGAGTACGAGCTATCTCCCAGTTTGATTGGCCTTTCACCCCTACCCACAGGTCATCCGAAGACTTTTCAACGTCAACCGGTTCGGTCCTCCACTCTGTGTTACCAGAGCTTCAACCTGCCCATGGGTAGATCACAAGGTTTCGCGTCTAATCCTACTAACTCAGCGCCCTATTCAGACTCGCTTTCGCTCCGGCTCCGGTACTTAATACCTTAACCTCGCTAGTAAAATTAACTCGTAGGCTCATTATGCAAAAGGCACGCCGTCACAGCTTTACGCTGCTCCGACCGCTTGTAGGCGTACGGTTTCAGGTTCTATTTCACCCTTCTATTCGAAGTGCTTTTCACCTTTCCTTCACAGTACTTGTTCACTATCGGTCTTTCAGGAGTATTTAGCCTTGGAGGATGGTCCCCCCATATTCAGACAGGATTTCACGTGTCCCGCCCTACTCATTTATCACTCAAATATGCCTTTCATATACGGGGCTATCACCCTCTATGGCTGTTCTTTCCAGAACATTCTATTAAACATATAAAAGCTTTTGGGCTAATCCGCTTTCGCTCGCCACTACTTACGGAATCTCTTCGATTTCTTTTCCTCCGGGTACTTAGATGTTTCAGTTCTCCGGGTTTGCTCCTCCTAAGAGGTGACATGTCTTCAACATGCCGGGTTGCCCCATTCGGACATCTGCGGATCTATTCGTGTGTGCCAATCCCCGCAGCTTTTCGCAGCTTACCACGTCCTTCGTCGCCTCTGAAAGCCTAGGCATCCGCCATACGCCCTTAACGATTTCTTTCCTATTTTTGGTTACTCAAGCGCTTTATGCGCTCGGTTTTCTCTTTGTGATGTCTTTACCGTTAATGTCAATGATCTTAAATCTATTTCTGATTTAATTCGCAAATATTGTTTTTGGCTCTATTTGCTTTTTTAAAACTAAACCATCTATGATGGTGGAGAATAAGGGAGTCGAACCCTTGACCTCCTGCGTGCAAGGCAGGCGCTCTAGCCAGCTGAGCTAATTCCCCCTCTAGTAGTGATGTTCTTTGTATAATGTAAAATGTATAATGTTTCAGATTTAATCTCTTACATTGTACAAGCTACTTTGTACTTTTTACATCCCTTATAATTAGTAGTCTCGGGCAGGCTCGAACTGCCGACCTCTACATTATCAGTGTAGCGCTCTAACCAGCTGAGCTACGAGACTGTCTTTATGTTAGACCTTGAGAGCTAAGAATATAGAATAAAGACCTTTTCAACTTCTGTCTTTCATCTTTGTTCTTTTCTCCTGCCTCTTCCCTTTACTAATTTCTAGTGGGTGTTGTATTTTTATATATCAACCAAACAAAAAACTAAAGCTTGAACTTTAAGTAAGTTCTGTATCTTACGATACTAATTTTTTTATCGTCTAACGACGCTCTAAAATGAGATGTTCCAGCCGCACCTTCCGGTACGGCTACCTTGTTACGACTTAGCCCTAGTTACCTGTTTTACCCTAGGCAGCTCCTGTTACGGTCACCGACTTCAGGTACCCCAGACTTCCATGGCTTGACGGGCGGTGTGTACAAGGCCCGGGAACGTATTCACCGCGCCATGGCTGATGCGCGATTACTAGCGATTCCAGCTTCATAGAGTCGAGTTGCAGACTCCAATCCGAACTGAGACCGGCTTTCGAGATTTGCATCACATCACTGTGTAGCTGCCCTCTGTACCGGCCATTGTATTACGTGTGTGGCCCAAGGCGTAAGGGCCGTGATGATTTGACGTCATCCCCACCTTCCTCTCTACTTGCGTAGGCAGTCTCACTAGAGTCCCCAACTTAATGATGGCAACTAGTGACAGGGGTTGCGCTCGTTGCAGGACTTAACCTAACACCTCACGGCACGAGCTGACGACAACCATGCAGCACCTTGAAAAATGTCCGAAGAAAAGTCTATTTCTAAACCTGTCATTTCCCATTTAAGCCTTGGTAAGGTTCCTCGCGTATCATCGAATTAAACCACATAATCCACCGCTTGTGCGGGCCCCCGTCAATTCCTTTGAGTTTCAAACTTGCGTTCGTACTCCCCAGGTGGCTAACTTATCACTTTCGCTTAGTCTCTGAATCCGAAAACCCAAAAACGAGTTAGCATCGTTTACGGCGTGGACTACCAGGGTATCTAATCCTGTTCGCTCCCCACGCTTTCGTCCATCAGCGTCAGTTGTTGCTTAGTAACCTGCCTTCGCAATTGGTGTTCTAAGTAATATCTATGCATTTCACCGCTACACTACTTATTCCAGCTACTTCAACAACACTCAAGACTTGCAGTATCAATGGCAGTTTCACAGTTAAGCTGTGAGATTTCACCACTGACTTACAAATCAGCCTACGGACCCTTTAAACCCAATAAATCCGGATAACGCTTGCACCCTCCGTATTACCGCGGCTGCTGGCACGGAGTTAGCCGGTGCTTATTCGTATAGTACCTTCAGCTAGATACACGTATCTAGGTTTATCCCTATACAAAAGAAGTTTACAACCCATAGGGCCGTCGTCCTTCACGCGGGATGGCTGGATCAGGCTCTCACCCATTGTCCAATATTCCTCACTGCTGCCTCCCGTAGGAGTCTGGTCCGTGTCTCAGTACCAGTGTGGGGGATCACCCTCTCAGGCCCCCTAAAGATCGTAGACTTGGTGAGCCGTTACCTCACCAACTATCTAATCTTGCGCGTGCCCATCTCTATCCACCGGAGTTTTCAATATCAAGTGATGCCACTCAATATATTATGGGGTATTAATCTTCCTTTCGAAAGGCTATCCCCCAGATAAAGGCAGGTTGCACACGTGTTCCGCACCCGTGCGCCGCTCTCAAGTCTCCGAAGAGACTCTACCGCTCGGCTTGCATGTGTTAGGCCTCCCGCTAGCGTTCATCCTGAGCCAGGATCAAACTCTCCATTGTATGTTTGTCTGACTCACTCAAAGTTTTTTAACGCTTTAGTTTTTCCTTACTTGGTTGTTATATTGTATGTCAATGATCTTTTTATCTTCCGCTTTGTAACGAAGCAATCTCTCTGTCAGTGTCGCTCCGTATTTGCGAGTGCAAAAGTAAAACTTTATTTTGTATTGACCAAATGTTTTGAAAGAAAATTTTAAAGTTTTTCAAGTAACCTTAATCCTTCCCAAACCCTCAATCTATCTACTCCTGCGCTCCGAATTATTTCGGACTGCAAAGATACAAACTCTTTTTTAACTCGCAACTTTTATACAATAAAAATTAAAAGTTTTTTTTCGCCTGATATCTTAGTAGAATATTATGTTTATGCTTAGCTAAAAGCTCTTCTGCGCTTGTACTGATACTCTCGTTTTCAGTGGGGCAAAGATAACAACTTCTTACAACGCAAAACAAGTTTATTTAACATAAAATTCATACTGACTACGCTTTTTACCCCTAATACGCTGATACCATGGACGAAAAATTTTTAAACATTTGTTTGGAGAAAGGGGATTGAATTATATGTGAAGGTAATGGGTAATGGAATGTATACATTATATATAACAGGTCTTGGGTTATTTCAGGATTTGGTGTTGGTATGGCTTTTAGAGGATTACAGTATGGAAGGCAATTGTAAAATCGGAAGTGAATATTTTTATTTCCCACAGATGGCACAGATTTTCACAGGGGATTAGGGATTGTGGTGTTGGATTGTTAGAAAACACCCTCGTCAGAAGAATGATAAAAGCCTCTTCTTATAGACAATGGTTAAGTTAAGGCTTATCTATTAATCATTGCTCATTACCTATCATTCACACTTCCTCCCTAGCCCCGATAGCAGCGGTTACCCCACAACAGAAATTGGAAAGCTACAGGATTTAAGCATTGGAATGCCAAAGGGTGAGGAGTATGAGCGGATAGCGGGATAAAGCTCCTGAAAAAATTTGAGTATTGAAGGAAAAATATTAAAACGTCATCATCCAGAAAGATATTCCTAAAACAGGATTAGAAAAATCGTTTGATTAAGAACTTATAAGTCAAGTAACCTATGAGGCAGCCAACTGTATCAGCAACAATATCCAATGTTTCCATCGATCTTCCGAGTCCCATTTCTTCCTGCAGAATTTCTGTAAGGAAGGCATATATAAGAATGATCTGAAAAAAGTAAGAAAATTTAATCTTGGGAAATGCAGCGATGAAAGAAAACCCTAAGGCGGCAAAAATACTTACATGCAATACTTTATCAATACCGCTGAACATGAACCAGTATTCATGATTCTCTTCTCCGGGTTTGAGAAGCATATAAGTAAGAAATGCCCAATAAATGGGCAATATCTTACTAAATATTTTTGAAATTTTATCCAATGATAGCTTTATAATCTTCTGCAGAAAGCAATTCTGACTGATCTGCTCCATCAGCAACTTCTAATTTGATGATCCATCCGTTTCCATAAGGATCTGTATTTAACAGCTCCGGCTGGTCTTCCAATTCTGAGTTGAATTCGATAACCTTTCCTGAAATAGGCAAGAATAAGTCTGAAACAGTTTTTACTGCTTCTACACTTCCGAAAACGTCTCCGCCATTAAGATCATCATCTACCGTATCTACATCTACATAAACGATGTCTCCAAGTTCTCCCTGCGCAAAGTCTGTAATACCGATTGTAGCTACATTACCCTCAATCTTGATCCATTCGTGATCTTTAGTGTACTTTAATTCTGATGGTGTGTTCATTTTTAAATTTTTATTTTCTACAAATGTATTCAAAATTCTAAAAGGTTCAAAGCGTTAATAAGCATCTCCATTAAATTTTGATTGTAAATAAAAAAATCGCTGCAAAAGCAGCGATTGAGATCAAATACTTACTTTTTTATAATCTTATTTGGATAGTTCTTTCCGTTTGAATCTATGAGGGTTACCATATAAATCCCGGCAGGATACTGAGATAAGTTAACCTGAACAGTATTCATAGATGAGAGATCTTTTGTTACAATCCTCTTGCCATCTAATGAATATACTTCTAAGGTTTTGAAATTTTTACCATTAAAGTCAATATTCAGTATATCTTTGGTAGGGTTTGGATATAACTTAATATTCTTATTGATAACAAATTCTTGAGCAGAAAGAGCATCGTTAAACACAATTTCTCCGTAATATGGATGATTTTCTAATTTCATGCCAACCTGCTTAAGATATAGTGTTTCATTAGGTGTTTCCGTTATCTTAGGATTAAGCATATCATCAAAAGTAAGGGAGCATGCAGGAATATCCATTGGCAAAGGAGCTTGTGCTTTTGCAGTGAATTCTACCCCAGTTGTAGCAGCAACACTAAACCCAGGTTTCATAACAACAGAATATTTTCCAGATATAGCAACACTTTTATACCCAGTCAGCTTCTCTGTCTTACCATCTAAAATTACCGTTTTGGTATCATATGTCGTAGCATTAAAATCATATCCAAAGTTAGGTGATCTATATAAAAACATATTTAAACCACTATATGCTACGTTCTTAAACTCTTCTCTTCCATTAACAACACTTCCCGCACTAAAATAATAATTATCCAGCTTTTGGGGGCGGTGATAGGCTGCCGGATAAAATATATTATCACTATATCTTATATAAGGATGCGCCAAATAGTCTACTTCTCTTATGCTAAACTTCCTAAGTCTTAAACTATTTCCATAATAATCATCAACACTAATTACATACCGGCTATCAAATGCTCCAACATCTTTCCATTTAAGTGGAAAACTTTTATCTTTTTTCCAGTTTCCACTACTATCCTTAATAAAATTTTGATAAAAGTAATTTCCATATTCACTGCTCACATTAGGTTTCCAGTCTCCATCAGTTAATTTAATAATTTCATTATCTTTCATTATAAAAATAGTTTCGTAAAAAGATGCGTATTTAAACTCTGTTGGCATCGTGATGTGAGAAGAACTGGCTGAATTATTAGATAAGTTAACCTGGATCAGTTCAAAAGATTGAGCACCATTAGTATTTTATAAACTATATTATATACATTATCTGATTTTTTAAATATAAATAGTGCATCTTGAGTACCATTACTACCGGGGTTTGATAAAAAAGGATATCAATAAAGTATATTTTAATTTTTTCATTTAATCAGTTCTTGTTGGATTTTAATTCAGTAACTTCTTTCACTAATTTATCATTACTCTCCTGAAGTTTCTTAAGCTGTTTATTCTGTTCTATAGTATAAAGTGTCAGCTCTTCTATTTTCTGCAATAGCTTAATCTGGAATTCTCCTACATTCACCCCTTCTCTTTCCATTTCTTTTGCAGAAGCAATTTCAGGAAGATGTTTCTTTTCTTTGATGTGCTTTTCAACGACTTCTAACTTTGGTAAGTTATAGTTTTCATCAAATACGAAATCTGCGGTTGGTGTTAAGGTTACTTTAATTTCTTTTGCTTCAAATTTGCCTTGGAGTGAAGCATTATCCCCTTTTACCAATAAAGAAGTTCCTAATCTTGTTCCCCCCGTAAAGTCATTGTTATAATTCAGGGCTAAAACATTTCCGTCATCATGAACCATTGCTCTTCCTCCAGAACCTCTGAGTGGATACTCAAACCATAAGTCTGCAGCTCCATTAAATGTAAATTTACCCACATCCCCTACTCTGAATGTGCCCTTCACATCTAAATTATATGAGGGATTTTCAATTCCTATCCCAACGTTTTGATTATTCTGATTTCCACTAATACGAGAACTGAATGCTGGCATAGCACTACAGATGATCCACCATTGTGTTCCTGTAGATTTATACTGATCAAACTCTGCCTGGCTTGTTACAAAAGAACTGTACGTTGTAAAATCGGAGCCATCAAATGGCTGGTCAAAGTAGTTCCCTTTAACCACTGCTTGCGGCTGCCAGGAAGGATTAATTTGGGTATTAGCGTTATACTCTAATGAATTAACACCATCCCATGGAATAACCATAACAGCGAAATTCAGACCTGGATTTTTGGCAGCAATTACTGCATATCCAGCTGCTCTGGCATTAATCATTTGTTTTTCTGTAAGCGTCTGTCCAAACATTAGCGTAACAGCTAAAGTTAAGGAAAATAGTAATGTTTTTCTCATCTTTAAATTGATAATATATTAGGGCTATATACCCGAGAATTATGTATTTATACTACTTTTTTTATTTCACCCTATTTTTAAGTTATTCAATTCACTACAAGGCTTTGCAGTACTGCAGTACAATAAAAAAGTTGTATAAATCATTTTAAGTTTTAATAGTTATTATTTGATTTTTTTAAAGCTTCAATTTCTTCAGCTTGCTTTTTCACCTGCTTATTCAGTTCAATTGTGTACAGTGTCAGTTCTTCTATTTTTTGCAATAGTTTAATCTGGAATTCTCCTACATTCACTCCTTCTTTTTCCATTTCTTTTGCGGAAGCAATTTCAGGAAGATGTTTCTTTTCTTTGATGTGTTTTTCAACGGCTTCTAACTTTGGTAAGTCATAGTCTTCATCAAATACGAAATCTGCGGTTGGTGTTAAGGTTACTTTAATTTCTTTAGCTTCAAATTTACCTTGGAGTGAAGCATTTCCATTTGGGGTAAATCTTGCTACTTCGTTTTGATTGAATCTTATCGCCATTGCTTCTATAGGATAGCTACCACTCCTTACAATTCCTAAATCTGCAGTATCATTATACCAAGTAAAACGCAACATTGAATTCATTGAATTGGCAGCATTTAATGACTCTAAAAACTTAATTGTTTTCGGTTCTCCTCCAAAAACAATATCAAGCTTAGCTTGAGGATTAATTGTTCCAACACCAATATTTCCATCTTCTTTTATAGTGAACATCGATTGTCCTATATAATTACCTTTAAAGACTACCCATGATTGAGTGCCTACATTTCCAGAAAACCAATTATTAGTTCCATCCAACATTCGAGATTGGATACCTTGAGTAAATCCTCCTGTATCTATATTTCTCTCTAAAATAAGAGTGGGGGAATAATTCTTAATTTTCAGATCAGTAAATTCTTGTTGCGCTGATAACATGGATGACATCAGTATAAAAGCGAATAATTTTTTTTTCATATTCTGTTTAAATTTTCGGCGAAGATACCAATTAATCCAATAAATTGTGGATTATTAAATAAAATTAAAGCCCCTTTCGTTTTAGAAAGAGGCTTTATTATAAAGTTTATCTTATTCCTAGAATCCGCCGCCGGAATCTCCAAACGTAAAAGTTGCAGAAATACCTGCTCTGATCGTAGACAGCGGGAAAGCTGTTGAGATCTTATACTTTGAAGTCATCTGTTCGTAGAAGAGTCTCAGGTTTAAGTTCTCAGAGACATTATAGTCTGCCGAAAGCTTAATGTTAAGAAGTCTTTGCCCTCCCGTAATCTGTGAATCGTTCAGCAGAATATTCATGATGGAAGTTTTACTGTCTCTTAGTGAAATATCTCCTCTGATATTCAGATCGCTTCCTTTTCCTCTGGTTCCTCTTCCTCTGATATTGGCGGTACCAAGTCTGAAATTACGAACAATATATCCGAGTCTTACTACATATTCTGTATTGGAGTCTTCAGTAAGAGTATGATTTACCAGTCCTAATACCATCATTCGGTTTTTGTTGTACTGTAACCCGAACTGCATATTGTTCCTCATGGTAACATCTATCCCAAGAAGTGGTGAGAAAGATTCTACATATCCTACCTGAGCAAATGTATAAGGATTAATCTTATCTCCATCATTTAACTTAATATTACCAGCATTATCTACTGTCTGATAATATCCGTCCGGATTACTATGATAATCAATATTACTCTGAATTCCCGTTGCTGTATAGGTAGCTGTATAAGCATGCAAAATATCAAACTTTGTAAACTGCCCGCTAATCATTGGAATGTTCTTTAATCCTGAATAGGTTATTCTCCAGTTTGGCAATGGCATTCCTGCTTTTTTAGGATTCCCTATCGGAGAAACAGATTTACCTTCAAGAGCTGCTCTGAATGCCGGAATCAATACATACGCGTTGGCTATACTATAATGTTTGGCAAATCCGTCATTTCCTATTTCTGCATTAGGTCCACCCAGCTGCTGTGAAAGTTTCATTGCGTTTTCTCTGATTGCCTGGTATACTGCAGTTCCATCTTTAAAGGATGAATTAAGCAACATGGTAGAGTTTGAATAGGTGATCATATCTGTTGCAAATGTAAAGTTAGGATCAGGAACTCCGGCACCATTCACATAATTAAATCCGGTGTGTGAGAAGTTACTGTTGAAGTTATGCAGTACATTAAGATCTATTCTGAGATCATTCATCGGCATTACCTGTAAATTTGCCCGCAATTCTTTTGTTGACATTCTTACATAAGCATCAGTCATATAATTAGAGTCACTTACCCAGCCATTTTCCATAACGGTTCTTCTGATATCTGCCTGAGACCCTAACAGGAATCCGATGGTAGGCCCCCCTAATGTCTGACCATATCCATACCAATTTGGTGCAGACAATAGACCGGGAAGTACAGTACCGTTATTTTCAGTATAGCTCACATCCAACTGCTTGAAAGAAGTCAGGAAGAATGCTGCACTTTGAAGTGGAGTAAGCTTATTTTTGAATTTATATTTCTTATATCTGTATCTGTTCTTTTCCCATTGTTTTGTATATACATTGTTTAGGGAATCCATTTCCTGCTTACGTTTCTGCAGCTTGGCACTAATATTTTTAAAATAATTAAACTGTCCGAAGAATTTAGGAATATCAGCTGTTGCCGTAGCCTGGATAACATTAGTATTCTGACCTATGGAGCCTAAACTTTCCGCTCTGTTGGTTTCGGGGTTCACCATACCATATAATGCGGTACTTCTTGCATTCCAGTTATATGTAAATCCGTATCCTACTTCCGCATCAATAAAGTCCAGATAAGGCAAATACTGGAATGGCAGCTTGTAATTCAGCTGTACCCTGTGATTATACAATACCGGTCTACCTGCTCTGAATACATTTCCGAAGATGGATTTATTGTTCATTGAACTTACATCAATATTATCATTAAGTGTTCTGGTTGCAGAATTAATCTCCAGTTTTAATGATTTTGTAAAGTTGAACCCTAAACCATACTGCCATCCGAAATAGAAGTTTCTGTTTCTGATTGCATTTATATCTCCGCTGGTATTTCCTCCTAAAACAGCTTCAATATTTCTAAACTCAAGTTCATTATAGTTTCTGTCAATCTCTGTTCTGAAAGATAACCTTGTCGGAATAGGGTTGATATTAAATTCTTTTACCCATCTCAGATATTTAGTAGATTTTGCAGTATCACTAATCATTTTATTGAAAGGTTTTATCACCCATGGCTTAAATGTATAGTTATAATCAATATATCCTCTCAGATACTGTCTGTAATTTCTCTTGGTATAAATATCCCTGAAATAATCATCATTATACACCGCCGTTACTGAAACGTTTTCGATATCATAAAACTTAGGCTTTTTATTCTGATTCACTCTTTCTTTACGCATATTAACCACTCCGATACTTCTTTGCTGCGTATATGTTCTAGCCACTTTTTTCAGCTGTTCCCTATTTGGAGCTTTGCTGAATTCAACATCGGTATCCAAAGGATTATACTTCGGATCTTCGATGGTTTGTGAGTAAGAATAGTTTAATGGAATTTTAACCCCGGTCTTTTCCGGTAAAAGTTTATCCACATTAATAGCTGTATTGATACTGAATGCTGATTGAGTTGACTGATTTCTTTCTGCCGGTTTAGAATCAATATTTCCAAATCCTACTGAGGTATATGATGCATTGGTATTAACGGTTGCGAAATCTCCTAAGTTGAAATTTAAACTTGCATTTCCTGCATATCCACCATCATTTTCAATTTCGGAAAGACGGATTTCGTTAACCCATAATATTCTGTTTATATTTAAACCTGTTTCGTCCCTAGGTATTCCATTCCTAATACCAATCATAATGGTTGTCACATTCCCTAAGCTTGGGCGTCCTTTAATATAAATTCTTTTCTGGTTATCACCTCCTCCAAAAGCAGGATCAAGGAATCTCTGCATAATTTTATCAGCATACATTTTATCTCTTCTGATCTTAGCATCCACAAAATTCTGAATATCAAGGTTCACTTCATTTTCCATTGGCCAGATTTCCATTGGAGCTGTTGCCGAAGTTGAAGTAAGCCTTAAAGACGCTTCATATTCATAATAGTTATCTGTAGCATCATTTCCGAAACGAATAAAGAATTTAGTTGCTTTATCCAATCCTATTACTCTACCTAATGGCTCATGAGCATGCACAAAAAGTTTTAACTTTTTATATCTTCTCATATCCAGACTTGTATTTTTGAATACCCCCTGTGCTTTACCTGGTCTCAACTCATTAGCTTTCAAATACAATGAAGCTTCATTCTGTCTTTGTGCACCTGCATTTCCACTTAAAACCTGTCTGTCAATTCCAGGAGGCAATACATAAGGTGGCTGGTTAAGAGCATTTTCTTCTATATTTACACTTCCTACTTCCAGTTTTTCAATCTCTGAATCTGCTGCTGCCCCTTCATCCGCTACCGGCTCTAATTCTTTATTTGAATAAGGTGCAAGAGTTTTAGGATACTTTCTCCAGTCTGATCTTACAAGATCCATTGTCCCGAATCTCAAAGTAGAAGTGTTTTCGAATCCTGTAAGCATTAATCTTGCAAATCTTACATTATTAAGAACTGTTTCACTATGGGCTCCCTGTGTTTTATCAAACTTGGCAACCGGAATTCTGAACAGGTACCATTTCACATCAGCAGACTGTCCGTTCTGGAAAACAGCTTTCACTGTTTTAACATCAACAATATTATTCTCAGCCCCTAATGAAAGACTGGCCTGATCTAATTTTATCGGGTACTCATTATAGCTTTCAATCTGATCCAGGTTATAGTCTCTGTTGATATCTTCAGCATCCGGAGTTTGTGAAGCCACACTCAGTGAATTTGCTTCTGAGTTTCCATCAGGGTTTCTGAAGTATTTGTAACGCTCAACCAATGAAGCAGCCTGATTACCCGTGAATTTATCTGACATATAGAACACAAAGTCATCCACAGCAGGGTCAACAATATTGGTTACGGGGTTTACAAAAGTATTCCCGAATCTCATTGCTTCCTGGTCTGAACTCAAACCGTCATATCCCACATCCTGTGCTTTTCTTCCATCTCCTTCTGTAGAGAATGCATATAGAATAGGTGGCTGCTTTGGCTGTACTCCCCAATTTGAAGTTGTTGTAGCTGATGCTGTTCCTGGTGAAGGAAGACCGTTTTCATACAACATTTTCCCATCTTTAAGGATATCTTCAGATACGTTCCCTAGGTGCAATAATAATTTTGGATTATCCCCAAGTTTATTACCGTCAGCATAAGGATCCATCATCCAAAATTCAACATATTCAATGTTCGAGCTTACAAAATTGGGTACACTGATTGGTCTCATAATACCACCCCATCTGCTGACCGCCGGTTCTGTTCCCGGATTTACGTTATAAGGTCCTTTTTCTTTTGGATAAAAAGAGATATCTAAAGTATTGGTAAAGGTTTGATCTCCCGCCACAAAATCCCTGCTATTATAAATTTCGGAAAGCATTACCCTTCTTGATGCGTGATTGGATACAGACTCCGGGGTAATTCCTCCGGGAGCTTTACCTCCAACTCCCCAGAATCTCGGGTCAATAAAATACCATGACAATAATCCTCTTCCATAACCGCTTGTAATATCATCACTTGTTGGAGGAATATTGAAAGGTGGTTCTGTATTTTTTTCAGGTCTTGATGCCAGGCTCCAGGCTGCAGGCTCTTTTAAAGATATTTTAGAGGTTGTCTGCTCAAAATCGTCAATATAAGACTGGTTATTAGTTGCATTATTCAATCCCGGAAGAAGATACGCAGCCTCCATTTTGAAGTTAATATTGGACGGGGCTTCAGTCTTTATCAATGGAAGCTTATCTGTAAATCTTGTAAGATAAGGTGCCTGATTATTATACATCATATTGATCCCCGCCATTGTGTTGTTAACAGCTTCCTGCCCAAAGTTTACCTTTTGGGTAAGCGGAGATTCTGAATAATTGATAACTGTTCCTCCTAAAATAAAATGTTCGTTGAATCTTCTTTCTAAATTCAGTCCCAGGAATCTTTTTCTTTGGGTATTGAATGTAAGCTGGTTCTCTAATGAAATATTAATAGCCTGACCGGATTGTTTTACGTTTTCATTAATAATCGTAACCGTACCAAGCATATAGTCTACGGTATAATCTACTCCTTCGGAAAGCTGTACTCCGTTTGCCGAAACTTTTACGGATCCCTGAGGTACATTAACAGCTCCAAGGGAAATCCCCTGACCCTGAACACCTTTGTAACGGCCTTCAATGGTGTAACGTTGAGGAACCGTGGTTTGCCCGGATGCAGGTTTGATCTGATCATACAGATCATGGAAAACATATTGAGGATCATTTGCGCCTAATACCTGTTGCATATAGTCTCCAAAAGGCTGCACTTTGGTAAAGATAATCCTACCGGTTTCAGGTTTTACCGTAATTCCCGGTACAAAATCGAAAACTCCGTCTCCTTTAGTTCCATCCTTATTATTTTGGATATCACCATTCATGTTAAGACGGTCCCAGTTCAGCAATTTTAAAAGATTTAAATCTTTAACGTTTGTATCCGGAAGATAGTTTACCTTACCTCCGGTTTTCTGGTCTCTATAGTATACATTAAGTATAAATCCATCAGGAGAAACCTGGCCTGCATCTAAAGAATAAATGTTCTTCATCATTAGTTTCCACATGGGAGAAGATACATCTACACTGTTATTTACTTTCAGTACTTTAGTAATCAAAACCGGGCTCTCTTCTGAAAATTCCCCTACTTTGTATACTTTATTGCTTCCATTTACCGTGTATGAATAGGATACTGCCAAAAGCTGCTGATCATTAAGTTTTTGGTTCAATGAAATATATCCCAATTGAGGCTGAAATGTAAATTCGTTGGCATTCAGCTTTCTTGCTTTGCTATTAAAGATAAAATGCTCACCATTTATGTAAGGAGGTGATCCTGCAAATGACTGTCCCTGATAAACTCCATTATAGTCTTTACCGGCTTCTCTTACCCCGGCTGCTTTTGAAATATCATCATACAAATTATTCACGGAGTTATCCGGCAATGTACCTCCATTTTCGCCAAGGTCTCTAATTCCAATAATCCCCTTCTGATAAGCCAAATTGCTATTTCCCTGGTCTAATACCCAAACTTCAAGCCTGGTAATATTGATGGTGGAATTGATCTGTGGATAATTAATTAAAGCATTATCATATTTATCAAGGAAATAATGTCCCAAAAAGTAGTGCTGGTTCTCTTCATAGTCCGTTACATTAACTTTAAAGTTATTCATTACCCCACCACCCTGTACAACAATATTTCTGGCTTCACCCTGTTGCTGTGAAAGAACAACGGTTCCAAAAGTTTTCCCTAGCTGGAATTCTGTTTTTACCCCGAACAATGATTGTGAACCACGGATTAAGCTTGTTGAAAGCGGCATATTTACGTTACCGAATTCTACTCTTTTAATGATTTTATCTTCTCCGCCTTCAGTAGGTTTATCTACATTTCCCAGACCTTTACTCTGAAGATCCTTCCAGCTTCCTTTTGCCTGCCACACAAGGTTCATTCTGTTTTCAAAGGCAAAACCGCTCTGGGTGTCATAATTGGCTTTTAGCTGAAGGTTCTCTCCTACTTTCCCCAATAATCCAAGCTGAATTCTCTGGTCTATATCAAAAGTAAAGCTGGTCCTGTTCTGTGGTAGGATCAGCGGGTTATCAATTTTCTGGTAAAGTCCTGCAAAGTCAATGGATGCATATCCGGAAGGGATGATCTCAATTTTATTTCCCCCGAACAGGGTTTCAAATAGTTTGTTATTGATCATTACTGAAGGGATGAGTCCCTTCTTTCTGGCATCACTTTTGTCTTTTCTGAAAAGGAGATTATATTTTTCCGATTTCTCCTTATAATATGCTCTGGTCTGGAGGGCAAGTACATATTCTTTATACTCTTCCGGAGACATGGCAGTTGGAGGGCCGGTAATTGTATTTCCGATTTTGGGATATACGTAATACATCCCGGTTTTTATATCGAAATAGGCCTCATACCTCGTGGGGTCTGCTATTTCGTATTGCTTTCGTATGATCGTTGTGTCTTTCGCCTGTTGTGCAAAGGCACTTACAGACATAAACAGGAACGATAGGAACAAAAATATTTTAAAATGCTTATTATTCGCCACCAAATGTTAAATGTTTTTTAAAATTTGTTTAACCAATTCTTCAACCGAGAGATCTGGATTTTGTTTTAAGATCCTATCCGCCATCTTCTCACTTGTTCGCTTAGGAATCCCTAAAACTTCTAATGCAGATAACGATTCTTCCTTGATTTTATTATTTACCAGCGACGAAATATTCTCCGCTGGACCACTGAATTTCTGCACTTTATCTTTAAGATCAACAATAATTCTTTCTGCTGTTTTAGCTCCGATTCCTTTGGCTTTCTGAATCAGCGCACTGTTTCCTGAAAGGATTGCAGAAGCAATCTCATCAAGGCTTAATGTGGATAAAAGAATAAGGGCTGAAACAGCACCTACTCCATTAACGCTTATTAACAGATTGAACATCTCTTTTTCTGAACGAGTGTTAAAACCGAACAGAAGATGCGCATCTTCACGGATGATCTGCTGGATAAATAAAACAGTTTGTTGATTTAAAGTAAGTGTTTGTGAGGTCATTAAGCTGATCCCCACATAGTAGCCAACGCCTTGTACATTGATTACTGCATAGGTAGGTGTAAGTTCTTGAACAGTACCTTGTAAAGAAAATATCATTATTAATTTTTGAAACTCCCCAAATATAAAAATTTAACCTCCAAATACAGCATTAAAGGTTAAAATAAATTGTATTTAACAACTATGGATATTTGATGGCTTCTGATAAATCTATCGGATTATTGTTTTTTTTCAGGAAAGATTGTGTATTCTTTGTCATTTCCCTAAAATCAGGTTCTATGTCATTTCCCTTTTCATCCTTAAATTTTGCTTTCACATTTCCCGATCTCATTTCCCGGAACGGATCATTATAATAATTTATCCATATCTTTTTAAGATTGGTTCTTGAAATTTCCATTGCCTTAGCATCCATATGTTCAGTTCCTATCTTGTAAAAGTCTTTTTTCAATCCTGAAAAGGAGAACTCATAAGAGTTACCGGTATCTTTCATTTCCACGACAAGTCCTGGTAAGCCTTTAAAAATATAAGGTCCTTCCTGAACGGGAATATCCTGAGTAAACCATGCCTCCCATTCTCTTCCTTTGTACTTCAGCATTGCTTTCTGACAATTATAACCGTATTTTTTGGCAATATCTTTTTCAATTTTCCAATCGAGTTTTATAGGTTCTGTAATTTTGTATACATCCGTTAATACATGGTAATACTTTATTCCTCTATTTTGTTTATCCTTGACTACGAAAAAATCAGGATCTCCCACCGCGAAACCTCTAAATCCTGTGCTTCTTAAAGAATCTACTTCATATTGTTTTTCCGATAAAAATTTTGACTCTCCATTTTGAATCAGCAGAACCATTTTTTTTGTTATTTTTTCGGCACTTAATGAGTCACTTTTATAGTTCAGGGTGTAATTTATTCTCATCTCCTGTGAGTACAGATTTTGAACCAATGAGAGTAACGCAAACGTTATCAATAATTTAAAATTCATTATCTATTATTTTCTATAATTCCTTCTATATGATAATATAAATCTTGTTTTTCAAATTCAGAAGGATACATAAACCCATTGATAAAAACAGAGGGTGTAGAAACAATTTCATTATGAAAAAAACACTCATTTGAAATTGTGACATTTTCACGATCTTCTTTCTGGTCATACTCTTCCGGAATTTTCCACGGATCAAGATTTTTATTTTCAAACCAAAAGTTTAATGCCTTCAAAAACTCTTGCTCTCCTTTTTGTAAAAAAATATAATGTAGAACATACAGGAAGGTATTTTTATCTTCCAAAGATTGTTTTTTAAAAAATATATTTATCCTTATCTCATCTTCAAAAGCAAATAATATTCTATCAATTATTTCACAGATATCTTTGCACATTTTACAGTAGAGACTTGTAAATATTGTTAATTCTAAAGAACTCTCCTTATTGCCCAAAACAATTAACGGTTCAGGTAACACTTTCTTTTCCTGCTTATATAAGGTATTCACAAAAACATCATAGTTTCTGACAGTTCTGGTTTTTATGACAAGCTGGTTTTTAACTTTTTCATTTTCTTTTAAATAATTTCTAATCCATAACCATAAAATAAAAATAAGCAAATAGAAAAGACCATATATAAACAGATTAACCAAGGGAACTAAATTCATATCAGAGGAATAAAATATAGGTTTGCAAAAGAAGAAGAGTAATTATTCCAATACACACGGGACAAACTTTCTTTATTCTGAAAAACTGATAAAAAAGAGAATATCCTACGATAGGAACAATAATAATTAGTAAGATTTTCTGCATAGTAATAAAAGTAATCGTATCCAGATATAAAACACTGATGATATTGGTAAAGAAATAAACAAGGCTGTAATCCCCAAAACCGGAAATAAAACTTCTGTTCTTTTCTTCTTCCGAAAATGAACAGTCTGTATAAGTTCCGGAACATACTTTATTCATTACAGGGCTTTCAATTCCAAACACTTTTCTTAATGAAAGTACAGACAACAGAAAACCACACAGTGATAAAAAAAGATAAATAAAACGGAATATATTCATCTGATAATAGCTGTATATTAGTAAAGCTACTATAATAATGCTTACAAAAAGCATCCTGTACCCTCGCTTTTTTTTCTTTACTGGAAAAGTCACAGGTTCATCAAGCAGAACAACAATATTATTCCATTTCAAAAGAAAATCTTTTTCGGACATTTTATGCTTTCCGCTAATGAGATATCCTCCACTTATTTTCTCAACAAATGTAAACTCCTGCTTATGATCTGTAAATTCTATAAATGTCATAAAATCTTCAGGAAGTTCATTGATCTCAGAATTATCTATTTCAATTGCGTAATTAGAAATTTTATTAACATTCAAAGCACTTACTATTGACAGTAAGCTTGGAAATGCAGGATGAGAATTGACCTGATATGAAAATTCTTTTTTGTCTAAGTAAATATCTTTTTTCTCAAGATACTTTAAGATATTGGATATACTTTCAACCATATTTCTACAGTTTATTGAAAGTCTACTGCACTTTTATCCCACAAATTACTGTTGAGATTAAAAAACAGGGTATTGACTTCACGATGAAATTTTTTGTTCTGAGGGTCTTCTTCATCCGGATTGTTCAGATTAACAAACCTTATAACCCCACCTTCAGATTTTCTGTAAATATCTACAACATTAAACTTTTCTGAACGATATGTATACAAAGCTCCGTTTCCTAAATCAACATCCGGCATTCTATCATAGCTTTTTTTAACATCCTCTAATGAAATCCCTTCATAATAAAAGCCTAACAAATTATTATAAATACTCATGTTAGTATACATAAACAGAAACTGTTCATTGAATGGCTTCTTAAATTTTGAATTAAGAATACGGCTTACTTCTTTTGTAGTAAAGAAAATGTATTTTTTATTTACTGTATTGTAATGATAGTCTGCATAAGTAGTAAATGGTATAGCTTCATGAGCAAACTTTAAGGTATGGGTATTATTTCCGTCTTCATTTTTTATTGCAGGAGTATGTTTCAGATAATAATAATTTTTACAGCTTTGCATTATAAAGCCAAAAAAGAATAATATCCAACATCCAATTAATTTTTTACTCATGGTTTCTTAATTTAGTTCTGCATTATGTGGATCATAATTACATTTCATAACGTAGCCATTCTCGGTTTTGAAAGGAACCTGAACCACTGTACAGCATAATCTGAATTCACAGATATTACAGGGGGCAATATGCTCCTTTTTGATATTCCAGACTTTTGCCAGCTCGGGAATAGTTTTTCTTGTTATTTCTTCGAATGAATTCGTGATATTACCATAACTTAATGTATCGGTTATATTAAATTTAATATTCCCGTATTCATCTACAAATACCGTTTTATATAATGATAAATTGTAATTTCTTGCAATATTGTAAGCTGTCATGTTAATATCAACAGTATTAATACTAAATTTAGGTAAAAATATCTTATCATCTCCTGCTGTTATAAAAACACTGGTCACTTCATTATTAACAGTTACCTTTGCTTTGGGTGAGTTAAAAAGGTATACGGTCTTTAGCCTGTTATTCTTATATAATTTTTTATCAACTTTCTGATAAGGCATTGAAAACGAAATATTCGTTACTCTGGAATAATCCAATGAGTACAGAATATGATTTATTTCTTCCATACAATCAGGATCATTAATATGGACATGTAGTCTTTTCACTCCAAGTTCATTAACATTCTTAACCACCTGGTTCCAATTATCTTTAATCAGATTTGAATGAGTTATTGTGACAAACTGTATAGCAGAAGTATCCTCATTGATACTTTGGGCTGATAATTCCGGAAAAAACTCTTTATCAGAATAAAAAATAAATTCATTCTTTTCTAAGAAATCCAGGTATGTTAATACCATTTCATCTGTTTCAAATTCTTTAAGAACAGAGTTTAGCTTTTTATTTTTTATATAGTCTAAAAAATCGATCATCGTATTGGGTACAAATTCAATATCTTCTCTCTGAAGATCATATATTGCGCCTCTTTCATGGCCTTTAACAGGGATACAGCATGAAAATACATGGATATATTTCTCTTTATTATTCTGTAGATATGTTAATTCCATCTTTATATATTCTTAAACAATAGATTTCTGACTGGTGAATATTGGTATGAGCTAGTCTGAAGGGGCGGTCTCTTTTTATTTTAGAGACATCCATAGGAGTTATATGTGAAAAAATAGCAGGAAGCAGTTCTTTCTTTTTCTCATATCCAAGTTCTTTTAATAATGTTTTTTTCATGTATTCATTTCTTTTAAGCAGATGGCCACTTCATAATGAAGATTATAATTACATGGCAACGATGTCATTCTGAATTGCCCTGAAGGATTTACCTCCAGGAAATAATATTGCCCGTCTTTTCCTTTTATAATATCCAATGAGCCCGTATCAAGCCCTAAAGCTTTCATTAGCTCACAGATCTTTGCGTCAATTTCCTGAGGTAGAGCGTAAGGAATCATTCTGTTGGGTTTACTATAATTATAGTGTCTGTAATCTACACCTGTCTGGGCATCCCGCTGTGAAAAAATAGCCATAGGATAATTTACTCCGTTTAAATGAAAGATCCTAAGCTCATATTCCTTCTCTATCTTCTCCTGAAATAGACTTGGAAAAAAATTTTTGTACCGGGCCATTGTCTTATGGTTAACTTCTTTTGTTAGAAAGAAAAATATTTTATCTTTAACATTAACCACAGTTCCGTCTTTTATGGATTTTGTAATGTATGATTCATTTGGATTTAATGATCCTGTGGTATTAGTAATGGTGGTCTTCGGAATATTAAGTCCAAGTTTCTGAGATGCTATGAGAGCACTGATTTTATTTATTTTTTTGATATTTAAATAATGGTTGAGCCATTTTTTTTCTTTCAAAAAATCAAAAAAAAGATCTAAAGTAGTAGTATATTCCAACTTTAAGTACTCTAACATCTCAATATTGGTTTCGCCCTGAAAATTAGGTTTAAATTTATCGAAGAATCCAAATTTTCTGAACCAAACACATTTTACATCAGATAAATCTGTCTTTTCAAAATAGATACTCTCTACAAACAGCTTAGGCTCCGGTGACAGTTCATAATGCATTTTTATTTTGCCATTAAACAAATCAAGATCATTTATTCTTAAACATTTTTCACCCAAGACAGCCAAATGCTCCATCACAATATTGGTATCATCGTCATTTGGCGTTGATAAAATTAGAATCATATTTACAAATTACTAGATAATAGATAAAGGAAGACTCTTTATAGGATAAAGAGTCTTCAGTTTTTTTTAAAAGATCAGTGGACTAGTCACATCCATCATTAGTACCGCCTCCGCCTTTTGTAATAGTAAGTGTTTCCAATACATGCGGATCATCCATTGTACCTGTTCCTCCACATGGACCAGCTAATCCTAAATCTGATGATATTGATTTTTGACCGGCCATAATACTTTTCATGTTGCCTAATTTTTTCCCCTTAAGGTTTTCTAGTTTTTTCATAGGTTAAATTTTAGTTTGTTTTTGTCACTATTGACATTGGTGAAGATACAAATAACAAAATCACCAAATAAAGAAATAATATGCATTTTTTCTGTAATTTCCTTGCAAATAATTTACAAATTATGCACATTTGTAAAAAACATAAAGACAATGGAGACGCATGAAAAATTAAAAAACCTGAGAAGGCAAAAGGGATTATCTCAGGTACAAATGGGGAAAATCATAGGAACAGACGCCTCTAATTATTCACGAAAAGAACGGGGCGAGGTTAAAATTTATGACGATGAATGGAAAAAGCTTGCGAAAGCACTGGAAGTATCTCTGGAAAGTATTAAAAGTAATGGTATAAAACATCCTCTTTCATCTGAAAACAGCTTACCAACATCTAGTATTACCTACTCTCAAATTCCGGATTTCATTTTAGAAACCCAGAAAAAATATATTGAAAGATTAGAGAAGGAAAACGAAAAACTTTTAGAAGAAAATAATAAGTTAAAAAAGAGCAAAAAGTAAACTGAATAAAAAAGCATCTTATAGTAAGATGCTTTTTTTATGATTTTTATAGTAAGTAAATTACTTTTTCTCTCTTCTTTGCGCGTCAAGAACGGCAATAGTTGCAAGGTTAACGATCTCATCTACGCTTGAACGCATCTGAAGAACGTGTACCGGCTGCTTTAACCCCATCAGGATTGGCCCGATTACCTGTGCTACTTTCATTCCTCTCAGAATTTTATAAGAAAGATTGGCACTTTCAAGATTCGGGAATATGAATGTGTTTGCCGGAGTTGTTCCTAGTTTTGAGAAAGGATAATCGCTCAGGTGATCTGCATTCATTGCAAAATCCGGCTGTATTTCACCGTCAACAATCATTTTAGGATATTTCTCATGAAGGATATTTACTGCTTTAGCTACTTTTTTAGAAGTTTCTGAAATTGCAGCAAAGTTTTCGAATCCTAGCATCGCAATTCTAGGTTCAATAGCAAAAGATTTCACTGTAAATTCTGCCATTTTAGCAATATTTACAAGGTCTTCCGCTGTAGGGTTTTGGTTAATGGATGTATCTGCGAAGAAAATAGGTTTCTTTTCAGAAAGGATCATCATCATTGCAGCTACTTTATCTACGCCCTTATCTTTTTCTATTACTTCTAAAACAGGACGTAATACGGAAGTATAATTTTTAGAGAATCCTACGATAAGCCCGTCAGTATCCCCATGTTTCAGCATTAAAGGTCCGAAATAGTCTCTTTGGCGAACATATCTCTTAGCCTTATATTCATTCATCCCTTTTCTCTGACGAAGCTTCCAGAGTGTTTCTCTGTATTTCTTTCTGTTTTCTTTCTGGTCATCGTCACTTGGATCAATGATTGGAATATCCAGGTTAATCCCATAACGCTCCATCTGTTCCTTGATGTACTTTTTATCCCCTAAAAGGCTTGGGTATGCAATTCCTTCTTCATAAAGAATCTGTGCAGCTTTTAATACATTATATTCTTCAGCATTTCCAAGGGTAATTCTCTTCGGATTAGATTTTGCACGGCTTTGCATCATTCTTACCAGCCTCTCATCTCTGCCCATTCTGTCTAGCAGCTGATTTTCATATTCTTCAAAATCAGTAATTGTTTTTCTTGCTATACCACTTTCCATAGCTGCTTTTGCAACAGCACTTGATACTTTTGTAATCAATCTGTTGTCAAAAGGTTTTGGGATGAAATATTCTCTTCCAAACTGCAGGTTCTGAACGTTATAAGCAAGAATTACCGCTTCAGGTACCGGTTCTTTTGCGAGGTCCGCAATAGCATGCACTGCGGCAAGCTTCATTTCTTCATTAATTCCTGTTGCCTGAACATCCAGTGCACCACGGAAGATATAAGGGAATCCTAATACATTGTTTACCTGGTTAGGAAAATCACTTCTACCTGTTGCCATGATAACATCTTTGCGGGTTGCAAGAGCAAGGTCATAAGCAATTTCAGGATCTGGATTAGCCAGGGCAAATACGATAGGATTTTCGTTCATGCTTAACAACATTTCAGGAGTCATCACATTTCCTTTAGATAACCCTACGAAAACATCAGATCCTTTTACAGCATCTTCTAATGTTTCAATATCTGTCTGAGCAATGAAGTCTAATTTTTCAGGAGTAAGGTTTTGTCTCTTATGATTAATTACTCCTTTACTGTCGCACATCAGGACATTTTCTTTTCTCAATCCTAATGAAATATAAAGTTTGGTACAGGCAATTGCAGCTGCTCCGGCTCCATTCACCACCATTTTTACATCTTCAATATTCTTATTAGCAATCTGTAATGAATTGATTAATGCTGCTGCAGAAATAATTGCTGTTCCGTGCTGATCATCATGCATTAAAGGAATATTCAATTCTTCTTTCAGTCTTTGCTCTATATAGAAAGCTTCAGGAGCTTTGATGTCTTCAAGGTTGATTCCTCCAAATGTAGGAGCAATTCCTTTTACAATTTCAATGAATTTATCCGGATCTTTTTCATCAATCTCAATATCGAAAACGTTAATATCAGCGAAAATCTTGAACAAAAGCCCTTTCCCCTCCATTACAGGTTTTGATGCTTCTGCACCAATATCTCCCAATCCAAGTACTGCAGTACCGTTAGAAATTACAGCTACTAGGTTACCTTTTCCGGTGTAATCGTATACAGTTTCCGGCTTGTTGTGGATTTCCATACAAGGAACAGCTACTCCGGGAGAATAAGCCAATGATAAATCTCTTTGAGATGAATGCGGCTTGGATGGTATAACTTCAATTTTCCCTTTGGGTTCTGTTTTATGATAATCTAACGCGGCCTGACTAAAGTTCTTTTCATCGCGATTGTTGTTACTTGACATACGTTTTATTTTTTGTTAGAGTATATATTTAATGTGGTAATCTACTAAGCTTTCAATTGGTTTCTGAACTACATGTCCCACATTTAAATTAAGTTCTTCTGCTACAGAGCGTACAATATTTTCATAATAATAAGCAATGGAGCCAATAAAGTTGATCTCAGCATCATGGGCTTCCCGATAAGGCATAACCTGGTATTCGAAGAAACTTTTCATTTCTTCGGAAACCATGTTCACAAAGTAAGGATGATCCTTCCTTTCCACAACAAATTTATTGAAATCAGCCAAATAAGCATTTGGTCTTGGAGCATGATACATGTGTTTCAATGCATCTTCTATGGTAAGTTTATAAACTGCTTCAAATTCATGATGAAGATCTGCAGGGAGTTTTTTCATGAAATATCTGCGTACAAGCTGTTTTCCTATGGCACTTCCACTTCCCTCGTCTCCCATCAGGAACCCAAGGGATGGCAATTCAATCTTCACATCTTTACCATCAAAATAACATGAGTTTGACCCTGTGCCTAAAATACACACAATTGCAGGGTTCCCTTTATAGGCAGCATAAGCAGCGGCCATCAGATCTTCCTTAACTATGATTTCAGATTTATCAAATACTTTCTTAAGTTCGGTCTCGATGGTTTCGCGGTTTTTTTCTACCCCACATCCGGAGCCATAAAAAAATACTTTGGTGATCGAATTCTTTACCAACATCAGGTTGCTGTTCTTCTGTATTTCGGGAGTGATAAGTTCTCTGTTGATAAAATTTGGATTGAATCCAATGGTTTCGGTTTTCAGAAAAACCTTTTTGAAATCATCAAGAATTACCCAATCTGATTTAGTAGAACCACTATCTACAATAGCAACCATATTTTAGATTTTAATTTAAGGGTGCTAAATTATGAATTTATCTTCAATTAGCATTTAAAACAATCTGGAAGCTGTCTAAAATCATTAATGTTTAATCTCAGTTTTTTTTTCATTGAATTGCAGAAGCCAATCTTCAATTTCATCCTCCAGATAGGATGCCTGCAGCACCATAGCATTGATAAAATCATCCGGAACAGGTTCTCCACTGGAGTTTTCAAGATTCCAAAGTTCATTGGACATATTTTCATATTCAGAATACACTCGTTTGAAGCGGGAGTTTTCTTTCTCGAGAGCTTCAATATTTTTCTGTTGAAGCTGGAATTTTCTGTATTTGTTTTGACGTTTCATACAAATATTATTATCAATTGGTCATAAAAAATTAGAGTAGTATGCTTTCAACTGGGCATTACAAGATAGAAAAAACCATTAACACAAGGATTTGAAAATGAATTTATTATCAGGTTATAGTGACATCATTCTGCTTATTAAAATTAGAAATAATTTTTATTTAAAAAAATATTTTAACAACTTTTTTCAGTGTTTAACATATAGTTATAAATTTGCATATTCATATTGTAAAGCATCCTGATTTAAAATAATTGAAAATCATTACAAATACTTAGGATAGCAGGGATAACCGTTTGTTTTTCTTATAAAACATTCTAATATCCAATACAGTAAAAGATTTATTTTCAGTTTTTATATTAATTAAATGAAAGAAATACTTATACGCCAGAAACAGGTTTTGTTCTTCATTATTGCAGGAGGATTAAGTGCCATTGTTGAGATTGGCAGTTTCAAAATATTCAGCACTTACCTGCCTCACTTCTTTGCAAGAGAAACTAACTTTTATGGTGTACACTATCCTTTAAGTAATATTTTTTCTACCAGCTGCGGAATCATCAGCAATTACTTTCTGAGCATCTGGTTTGTTTTTGAAAGAGGGAAACATTCTAAAAAGAGAGAGTTTGCTTATTTCATGGCGGTATCATTTATTTCTACTTTACTGAGTCTTGGCTTTTTTCAGGTATTTTACAGTTTTATATTTAAAGATAATATCAATTTAATTTTTTATACCTTGAGCCCGGAAATGATAAGCAAGATTGCTGCAATCCTGTTGGTTTCCATTCTTAATTATTCGGTAAAAAAGAAAGTAATTTTTAACGGTTAAACTGTGGCAAAAATTTTAAATTATCTCTGGAGGTTTTGGTTGTTGTTATTAGCATTTGTTCTAACAATCACTCTTGGGATTCCCGTTTATATTTTATCCTTTAATAAAAAGCATTATCGGCATGCGTATAAATTTATCCGGCTATGGTGCTTTGGCATGTTTTACGGAATGGGCTTCCGATATGACCTTATTAAACTTTCTGAACAAGAAAAAGACAAAACCAAAGAGTATGTTTTCATCTCAAATCATACTTCAATTATGGACATCATGCTGACCTGTATTCTTTTTCCGCACCATCCAATCTGTTTTGTTGGAAAAAAGGAGCTTGTTAAGATCCCTATTTTCGGGACGATTTACAAAAGGGTATGTGTGATGGTAGACAGGGCAAGCGCAAGAAGCCGTGCTGATGTGTACCGCAGATGTGCTGAAAAGATGGAGGAGGGCAACAGCATTGCCATTTTTCCTGAAGGAGGTGTGCCGGATGACACTTCCATTATTCTGGATGATTTTAAGGATGGAGCTTTTATGCTGTCTTCAAAACATCAATCTCCTATTGCTGTTTATACCTTTATTGGCCTCAAGGAAATGTTCCCTTTTGAAAATTCAAAAGGCTATCCGGGAAGAGTAAAGGTATATTTTAATGGAATTATTGAACCTACTGATTCGCCTAAAGACCTAAAGGCAGAGGCTTATGAGGAAATAAAAAATACCTTAATCAGGTATTCCGTTGAAAGTAAATAGTTATATTTGTTTGTGAAATCTATAATAAATATGTCAAATTATTCTAAACAAACCAATTGGGCCCAATTCATTCCGTTGGTTACTGTATTCTTCTTTTGGGGATTTGTAGCAGCCAGCAATGATATTCTGATCCCGGTTTTTCAAAAAGCCTTTAATTTATCTCAAAAAGAGAGTATGCTTGTGCAGATATGCTTTTATGTAGCGTATACTGTAGGTTCTTTAATTTATATGCTTGTGTCAAAGAGCCTTAAACAGGATTTGATCAACAAAATCGGGTACAAAAACGGTCTTATTGTAGGACTTTTGATTTCTGCATTGGGAACCCTGCTGTTCTACCCTGCTGCCAATATGCATTCTTTCCCGTTAATGATCTCCGGATTATTTATTGTAGGTTTAGGATTCTCTCTCCAGCAGATTGTTGCCAATCCCCTCGCTATTGAGGTAGGTCCTACTGAAACGGGATCACAGAGACTAACAATGGCTGGAGGAATCAATAACCTGGGAACTACTATCGGACCGCTTATTGTTTCATTTGCCATTTTCGGATCTGCAAGTGCAGCCAATACAGAAGCAAGTATAGAAAGCGTAAAAGTTCCTTATCTTATTTTAGGAGCTGCTTTTGCTCTTGTAGCTTTAATGCTTAAATTTTCTTCACTTCCTGCAATCACTCCAACAAACGCTGAAAATACTGATGATATCATTCCGGGAGAACACAGAACTTCTGCATTCCAGTATCCTCAATTGGTTATGGGAATGATTGCTATCTTCGTCTACGTAGGAGTAGAAGTTTCTACAGCAAGTAACCTTCCCGCTTATATGGAAAAAAGCCTTGGGTTTGAAACGAAAGAAGTAGCGCCGTATATTTCATTATACTGGGCTTCATTAATGATTGGCCGTTGGACAGGTGCTGTAGAAGCATTTGACGTGAATGCCGGCTTCAAAAAAATCTTGAGATTCCTTGCTCCTTATCTGGCGTTCGGTGTATTTTTATTGGTAAACGCTATTGCCAACCATGATCTTTCTCCGTTCTATGTATATGGATTTATCATTGTTGCTATGATCATCTGTGATATTTTAAGTAAAGGAAACCCGGCAAGAATGCTTTTAATCTTTTCCGTGGCAGGAATTGCTGCATTACTTATCGGTATGTTTACGACCGGAATGGTATCTGTGTATGCATTTACCAGCGTAGGCCTTTTCTGTTCTACTTTATGGCCATGTATCTTTGCACTGGCCATCAACGGACTTGGAAAGCATACTAACCAGGGATCCGGATATCTGATTATGATGATTATGGGCGGGGGTATCGTAAGCTATATACAAGGATATATTGCTGATATTACAAATATTCACTTCAGTTATATCGTAGGGGTTATTTGTTTTGCTTATCTTGCATTCTATGCGATCCGTGTGAGTGGAATCTTAAAAGCCCAAGGCATTGATCTTGATAAAATATCTAAAGGCAGTGGTCATTAATATAACAAAGACAATATATAAGAAGAAAAGATTTTGGGCAGGTGTATTACTTGCCCAATTTCTTTTATTTTATAGCTTCTCAAAATCCAAAATGATGATTTCTTTTTTTGAAAGTTTTTTTGAACTTCAGAAAAAAGCTCATCAGATGCTGTTCAGCTGGATTCCCTTTTCTGTTGGAGATTTAGTTTATATTGTGGTAAGCATTTTTCTTTTATATTTTTTAACAGCTTTATTCAGAAAGCAGCAGAGACATCATGCGATGATGAAGATACTGATTTTCATCAATGCCTTTTATTTCATTTATCAGGTGTTTTGGGGAATGCTGTATTTCCAGACTCCTGTTATTAAAAAACTTTCCAGCCAGGATAGTCCTGACATGAATAAAGCGAAGAAGCTGGCCTTACAATACCTGGAAAAATGTAAACTTACCCGTACATTGGTACACGAAGATCACAATGGAATATTTATAGTTACCAATCTGCAAGCGGTACAACAGGAAATCCTACTCCAGCAAACACAGCTTCCGCAATATATATCGGATAAAAAAGCAACTCAGATTTCTGCCATTAAACCAAGCTTATTTAAAAAAGTAATGAACTTTACCGGCATATTAGGATATTATAATCCTTTTACCGCAGAAGCTCAGTATAATTCTGAATTACCACATACCTTCATCCCTTTTACAACAGCTCATGAAAGCTCTCACCAGCTTGGATTTGCCAGAGAACAGGAAGCTAATTTTATCGGGTATCTGATGGGAATTCATTCCAGTAATCCGGATTTAAAATACAGCACTGAATACTTCACTCTAAAAAGCCTTTTGAGATTTATAGTTGAAGAAGATCCTGAATTTGTAAAATCTATTATCCGAAATTATTCTCCTGGAATGAGAAGAGACCGCGCTTATGAAAAAAGCTTCATATCCAGACATCAGGGTTGGCTGGATGACTTCTTTGGATATACCAACAATTTGTTCCTAAAGAGTAATCAACAGGAAGGTTCAGTTACCTATTCCTACTTTATTGATCTTCTTCTCAACTATGAAAAATAGACATAAAAAAGAATCGTATCAGGCGATACGATTCTAAAAACACAAATGATGAAAAAAAATTTATTACCTTGACTTGTTCCCTCATTCAAGGCGATGTAAAAGTACGACATATTTTATAAATACAAAAACATTTTTCCCCTTTTTTAAAACTTTATGAAAACTTTATGATTTTTTAAGTTTTTTTGAGTTTGACAGGCACCAGCATGAATTATAGCCACACCTAATATACACCATTAAAACAATAACAAAATCTAATTTTAACTACGAAAAGCGCAAAAAAAATAAAACATTTGTTTAAATATAAAATAATTAATTTGCCTCCTATTTTAAGAAAGAAAAAATTAGAGTTATTCTTCTCACAACTAAAAAAACTCCAACATTCTACTTCTTAATATTGTTCAATTTTTAATATGACTTTTTTATAAAGATTGAACTTTATTTAAGTTAAATCAATAATTTAAAAATGGTATTAGCATTCATACTATATAATAAATATTATAATGTTATAACATTTTATTACTTTTAAAAACAAGGGTTTTATAGTACCTGAACAAATAATCGTAGATAATCATTTCAAACAGTCGCTGGTTTGAGATAAACATTCTGTTAATGTGCATATGAGATACACTGGAAAAGAAACTCTGAAGTGAATTCGAATGATGTTTTATATGCTGCAGGATTTCTTTAGAGTCATTAATATTATCCAGAATAAAGTCTCTAAAAGGAGCATAATCATCTGATTCGAGAAACTCCAGGTATTTATCAATAAATGTTCTATATTTTTTATCCAACTGATTATTCAAGTTCTTATCTGCGTTGAATTCCTGTTTGAAAGCATGATTACTACTTTTTATCCAGTTTACTCTTTCCTGAATGGTTGATCCAAGGCATTCTAATATCTGATCAATATAATAGAGAGAGATTATAATTTTTTCTTCATCATCAAAGTGAATATATTCATAAAGTATACTCTCACTGCTCTTCCAAAATAAAAACTCAGCTTCTTCCATTGTTTCTTCTCCATACCGCTCAATTTCCCGTTGGTAGGTATCCAATATAAACTCTGATATTTCCCCAGAGTTTATATATTGCTCCAAATAATCATTTATTAATAAAAGAACTTTATTAAAATACTTAAGGTCTGAAAGCTCAAACCTAAGGCGAAGATGAATCCCTGGGTCATTATAACGGATAAAAAACCATTTTTTTATTAAATTTTGTTTATGAAGTTGTTGTAATAAAGGTATTAATGCCTCTTCCAAAATAATATCTGCCGTTTTTACACCTGTATAAATTTTAACATACAACCACTCACTTCCGGGAATAAATTTTCTCTTCATTAACATTCATTTTAATTTATACATTGGAAAAACAAATTCATGTTTAAAGTCCTCATTCTCATGAAACAAAAACTCTTCTACCATGATTGTTTTCCTCTTCTTAACTGTCTGAATAAAAAGTGTAGCCATATCATAATTTTCCAGGCTTAAGGTTAAAGTATTATCTGCCTCTACCCATTGTATCCATACAGGCATTTTTCTTTTATCTCTCCAATTTTTTAATTCAGATAAAAAAAGATCTTTATCTAAAATCAAGTGTTCTAAAAAGGCAATATCTTTATCTGATATCTTCCAGGAAGCTTTGGCCAGGATGATATTTTTATACTCTACTCTTGGCAGAAATTTATAAATATCTTTCAGTCCACCCCAATCAAAATGTAAGCTTTTTCTTATTTCATGGGAATAAAGATCTGAAAGAAAGTGATAAACCGGCAAGGTATTATGAAAATAATTATGTGCATTTGTCAAATATGGCCTTACCTCTTTATTCAATCTTTTGGATCTTAAAACAAATCTATTATTTTGCAATGAAATATAAAGATCATCTAAGGTAATTTGATTTTCTTCCGGCAAAACAGATTGCGCCATATAAGGAATTTCATAATTTCTTATTGTAGGCCTTCTAATCACATTCCCTATTCTTGCTTCAGGCAAATGAATGACTTCTGCTAAAATATATTCAGGGTTGAGAGATTTTTCTTTATCCGCAATCATTTTTGTCAGCTTATGTACTTCAGACTTTTCAGAACAGAATCTTCCTAATAATGTTGCTGCACTGTTTGTTGTACTCCCATTTAAGAATAATTTTTCCTCATTATTATCTGATACAATCTCTGTCAGAAAAGAGATTGTATCGGGCATGTCATCCCAGTTTTCCTCTACCCCAAAATCACCATCCGACAATTCAATCTTGTATAAATTTTCCAATAAAGCTTCCTGTAATTTTTCATTAAGAATCTTTTGAACCGAATTAAGTTCAATATTCATACTTTGATATTTTTCAGAAGATGGAAGTATTAAGCTATCCAAATAAGGATGAATTCCTTTTAATGAGGAGTTTTGTTTATAATCAATACCAATTTCAGAGTCAAGAACATATTGTAAACCTATTTCTTCTTCTTCAAATCTTCTATTAAAAGCTTTTTTAAATTTTTCTAAACGGGTATTTTTTTGAGCTAAGGTTATTTTATTTAAAAAGCTAAAGGCTGTTTTGAGCTCTTTTTTCCAATAGGATGATAAGGTGGCTTTACCTTTATGATATAGATCCGTTTGAAATAGATATTTCCGCTCATATTCTATTTCAAAAAATGCAATGAGTTTTTCAATTTCTGCATAAACTGAAATCGAGTTACCAATATTTTGATCTACTTCATAAAGTTTGTTTTTTATAGAAATTAAAATATTGGCTTCATTTACCTGAATCCTTTGTAAAACAGAAATCAGAATATCTAAAAAATCACCTCCTGAAACATTAGGTTCAATTTCGCTGGTAAGAACCTGATTATCGATCAGCTCTTCTATAAATTCTAAAGCTTCTTCTTGGGTTATTTCTTCTGTGATCAGCATCTCTGCAAGTTCCTGTATGGTCTTTCCTTGTTTTGAAAACTTCAATACATGTTGTAACTCTTCAGAAAGAGGAGCCGAGGAGATGATATAATCTCTTTTCCCCCCTATATATTGATATTCTATATAGCGGATTTTGGTACCTACTTTATAAATAGTATTATTAGGAAAAAACAAAAGCTTATTTCTTATTTCCTTCTTTTTTACAAAATGCTGAGCCAATGACACAAGAAAATACATATCTAGCTTCGTATCCCGAACTAAATAATCTTTATATAAATTATCTTCATACTCTCTCCCCTCACAGTTTTTATGAAATTCTCCTAAACCAACTCCAGAAAATAAGCCGAATGGTGTACAACGGGTACTCATCCGGCTATAATATTTTAATAAGGTATGTTTTAATTTTTGGTGTTCTTTTTGTGAAAGTTGCTTTTCTGCACTCAACCATTTTATAATTTCATCATGCAAAAAAGGAGAAGCCAAGTAAAGTGCTTCCAGAAAAACCGGATGATCAGCAAATTTACTTTTTAATTCTTCATCTGAAATTCCAGCCTTATATACCCCAAGAAATTTTTTACATGAAAATAAAGGGGTACGTACAATATATTCTTCGAAAAATTGATAGGGAAAACGAGACATCTATTTTTTAATTTCTTCTTTTGGCTGATAGTCGGGATGCCCTAATTGCCATAATGCAAATTCAAACATGTCTCCTATGTTAGCATATCGCTGTGCAATAGGTACATTAGCTGCATGCCCGCCATCAAAATCTATCTTCAATAAAACAGGATTGTCTGAAGCGCTATCTGCTATTAATTTAGCGGCAAATTTTGTAGGCATCCAGGGAGTTACCCGCTGATCGTTCATTCCTCCGGTTATGAATGTTGCAGGATATTGTACTCCTTTTTTGATATGTTGGTAAGCATCCATTTCCAGCAATCCTTTAAATTCTTCAGGATCTTTTGCTGATCCAAATTCTTTTGGCTGACTGTTAACTGTAGCTTCATCCCTAAGTATATTCATTGCTCCTACTTCTGCAATCACAACTTTAAAAAGGTCTGGTCTTTCGGTCATTGCCCGCCCAACAGTAATTCCTCCTGCGCTTGCACCCCAGATAGCTACTTTTTCTTTTGAAGTATATTTTTCATTAATTAAATATTCTGTGCAATCAATTAAATCTCTCCATGTATTAGGCTTTGTTGCTTTAAAGCCCGCTAATCTCCATTGATCGCCCTTTTCACCACCACCTCTTACATGAGCGATGGCAACCATCCCTCCTTGATTGACCCACAATAAATAAGTTTTAGCAAAAAAAGGAGTACTGGACAATCCATAAGATCCATAGCTGTCAATTAACAATGGATTTTGCCCATTCTTAATAATATCTTTATTATAGATTAAGGAAACAGGAACTTCTTCACCATCCCTGGCTTTTACTGTAATTTCTTTAACTACAATATTTTTAAATTCTGGATATTCTGCAATAGGAGCAAGATTTTCCGGTCTGAAAGTATTTGTTTTTAAATTATATTTAAAACGTTGTTCATCATTTGCCCAGCCTGAGCATGTAATCCATACATCAGAAGATTTTTCATCATTAATTTCTAACTCAATATTTCCTGAAGGAAAAGGAAGTTGAATCGGATTATCTTTTCCTTCATTATATAAATATAATTTAGCTTCTACCCCATTCTTTGTTGTTGTATAATAAATACCATCTTTAGTAATCCGATAGCTTTTAATGATTTCGTCTTTTTTTTCAGGGACTAAAACTTCTCCATTTTTAAAATCAGGATTTTTAATACTGGTTTTACAAAGTTTAACAAAAGGGGAATTATAGCTTGACTGAAAAATAATCTGATCTTTTATTATATCTAAATTTTTTGCCTTATCACTTGGGTCAGAAAGTGGTTTCCAATTATTTTTCCCTTCTAATAAATCCTTTTTCCTGATGATATAAGTTTTTCTATAAGTTTGATAATCTACTACCATTCCTATATAATAATCCTGCTCCAGATCAAAATTTAAAATCATTGGAAATTGATCGCTAGTTATATTTAACTCGGGATTATTTTTAGCTGAAAAAACTTCACGGATGGTATTAGGATCTGTACCTATTCTATAGTGAACGGTACGTGTATTTCTGTAAAAATCCTTGGATTTGGGATCAGTCACCGAAAATGCTACATAGAAAAAACCAGTATTATCATCAGTCCATCTTATTCCGTCGAAAGTAGCTGGCGCTCCGTTAGTAATAATCTCAGGATGAATGTATTTTGTTTTAACATCCATAATAATTACATCTGCTATTTCATTTCCTTTTTCAGACATGGAAATAGCAATCTTACTACCATCCCAGCTTGGACTTATATAATTGATAACAAAATTGTGATGGGGTTCAGAACTTTTGTAATGAACGGGATCATAAAGTAGTTCTTCTTTTCCCGAAAATCCGTTTCGATAATACAATTTATCTACTTTCTCATCACCTTTTTTCTTTAAATAAAAATATTTATTATTAGCTGATATCTTTAAATGAGATATAGAATTACCCTGTCTTTTATCAATCTCCAGTCTTTTCTGTAAATAATAATCCTTTTTAGGAATCAGCTCAAGAACAGATTTTGTATAAGCTGTTTGAGACCTCATCCAATTCAGAGTCTGAGGATCATCTACATTTTCTAAATTTCTATATTCATCAACAATATTAGTTTCAAAATACTTATCAGTAACAGGTTTGGATGGAGCTAAATTTGTTTTTTGAGCGTTAATATAAACAGATAATGAACAGATAATAACAAATATTCTTATTCTCATTCTTTAGGAATTATTTACCACTCGCAGTTTGTAAAGGTGTAGGAATAGGATCATCATTCCCATCATTAAAACCAAATTGAGCTGCTTCACCTCCTGCTCCACGAATGATTCTCATTTGATTTACTTTCATGATTTGCATCTTTTTTAAAGATAACTTCTTTTCTTCAATTTTTTTCTTTTTCATGTTAGTTTATATTATGAATTTACCCTACAAAGAAAGTAATATTTTTCATATTACATTAAGCCTTAAACTATAGATTTATAAATTGGTAGAACAAAAAAATACACTTAAAACATTATAAATCAATAAATTAAACTTAAAATTGCTTTTTTACTATCATATATTTTTTTGAATTAAAAAATGTAAATTTGTGATGTATTTAAAAGATGATGAGAGTTAAAGCCTTTTTTTTATTTATTTTTTTCAGCAACTTACTTTATACACAGAATAAAATAAGTGATAGCTTAAAAACATATAGCTATAAAGAATTAAAAAATAAATTTTATACCTATTATGAGAATATAAAGATTGAACAGTCAAAGGTTATAGCTCAATATTATCTTCAAAAAGCTAAAAAAGAACAGAATACCGTTCAAATAGCAGACGCATATGTTCTTATTCATTTCAATGAAAATTTTTCAAATGCTATAAAATATCTTGATAGCGCTGCAACAATTACAAAAAACTTAAAAGGAACAATTTATCCCTCTCAGACTTACTTAATGAAGGGTAATCTTTATTATAAACACGATAATTTAAAATACGCCTTAGATAATTACATTTTAGGTTTACAACACTCAAAAGCTCAAAAAGACAAGAAACAAATCGCATATGCAAATATGAATATTGCCTATTTGAATAGCTATATGGGCAAAAATGCTGATGCTGCCAAAACATTCAGATATTATTTATATAATGGAGATGATATTACAGATGAATCTCAACATAACCAAATGCGTATAAGCCTGATATATTGTTACATTGAACTTAATAAATTGGACTCTGCTAATATCCTGATCAATGAGGGGTTAAAAACCCCTTTGGTTTCCGAAAATAAATATGTTCATAATCAGTATATTTATTACTTAGGTGCATATTATTTAAAGCAGAAAAAGTATGATGTTGCACTTAAAAATTTTTTAACTGCTTATCAATATTTTTCAGGTATTCCAGACCACAATGTGACCTATACTCTATTAAATATTGGCAAATCTTATGAAGGGTTAAAAGATAAGGAAAAAGCAGTAAAGAATTACGCAAAAATGGATTCCATTATTGCAAAAAGCAGTTATACATTTCCCGAATTAAGAGATGTATATACTTTTCTTATTGATTATTACAAGGAAAACAACAATAAAGAAAAACAGCTTTATTATATTGAACGCTTTTTAAAAGTAGATCAAAAATTAGATGAACAGTTTAAATATCTTTCTACAGAAATACCTAGAAAATATGACACTCCCAATCTTTTACAGGAAAAAGAAAATATCATTGAGGAATTAAAATTTAGAAAAAAGGTACTCTACATTTCTCTAGGCATACTTTTATTAATACTCTTATTCATTATATATTTATACTATAGATCCAAAAAAACAGAAAAGGAACAAAGAAAAATTGCACAGGATTTAATTAGTCTGGTTGAAAAGAGAAATATTGAAGAAAAAAATGCAGAGGAAAAAAATAAGGCTAACGATATTGAAATAGCTCCGAAAGCAATTCCTGAACAGGAAGAGCAAAATGATAAAACCTCTAAAACCATATCTGAAGAAGTTACTCAATTTATTTTACAAGAGTTGAGAATATTTGAATCCAAGGAACTTTTCTTAAAAAAAGGTATCACATTAGCCAGCCTAGCAAAAAATATAAAAACAAATACTGCTTATTTATCAGAAATAATCAATACTCATAAAGGAAAAAACTTTGCAGCATACCTTAACGATCTTCGAATTGATTTTGCCTTAAATAGATTGGTAAAAGATAAAAAATTCCGTTCCTATAAGTTATCTGTTATTGCAGAAGAGCTAGGATATAATAATGAACAAGCATTTTCTTTAGCTTTTAAGAAGAAAACCGGTACTACACTCTCAATGTACATCAAAGAAATTGATAATTTAAGCGATTTTTAAAATAACCACAAAAAATTGTTTTACAAATAGTTAATCCATTTATTTTTATAAATTCATGTAGTAAATTTATAAATCTAAAACCTCAAGACTTTTTTTATGATTAGCACTTGTGTATGTTTGCTACAGGTAAAAACACAAAATTTATTTTTTGTATGTGTACAGTACAAAATATAAATATAAGGACTGATCAGTACCTTCTCCCAGCCAGGGATATATGGCAAACAAATATTAATTAAAAAAAAAATTTTAACAATGAAAAAGTTAACAGGAATGAAGAAAGGTTTTTCTTCTTTGGAAAACAAAAAACTAAAAAGAGACGATTTAAAATCAGTAAATGGTAGCCTAAAGTCTTATGCTATTGAATCTAGTGCTGCAGTTACAACACCAGGATGCTATGAAGCTGACCACTATACATCTAATGGAGGTGAGTATATTGGTAGACTAGAAGTTTGCTAGTATGTGAATAAAGAAAAAGGGAGGGTTAAATCCCTCCTTTTTTTCACCATATTATTAAATTATATCATTTATGAAAATTTCATCATTAATAAGATCTGGTTTTCTTCTTATTGCTTTATTATCCCTTATATCTTGTAAAAAGAATTACATTACTTATTATAACAAAGTAAATGAGGCTGACAGCATATACAGAATGGCCAATAACCCTAAACTAGCTGTAAAAGAGTATCGGAAAATCTTTGAAGAATATACTCCTAAAAATCAGGACCGTATTGAAGAATATGCAACTTATATAACCCTTGCCGATCAATATCATGAAGATTTTGGTGGGAAAAAAAGCCTTTATCAGCTAATTTCTCTGGTTGCTCCTTATGGTGATGAATATAAAAAATACCTGCCCCTTTTTAATAAATATGGAATAGATAATCCATCTGTAGAACAAAAAATAACAGAATGGAAACAAGGCCTGGATAAAAAACTCATTGACTCTTTCAAGATTGCTCTGATAAGGGATCAGGAAGGACGGCCCCTTGATACTGCACTGACCAGAAAAAACGTTGAGAAAAATGCAAAACTATTAATATGGACCTTTAAAAATTATGGATTTCCAACGCCTGAAAAAATTGGATGGTTTCCTATGCCAACTTTTATCTCTCATATGGTTGAGTCCAAAAAAGATTATCCTTTTATAAAGGACAAATTACTGGAATATGTAAAATCGGGAGATTTTTCTCCTCGTGACTACGCAAGAATGGAAGATACTTACTTAGGATCTCATAAAAAAATCACACGCTACGGCTTTAATATGATTCCGGTACAAGACAGTACGCAGACTGATCGCAACCGTAAGAGCCTGGGAATCCCAAGTATGAAACACAGCTCCAAAATAAGAAAAGATTATTTTAAAAAAGAGAAGCAGAATGATACTCATCATATCGAATAACGGAGATTCCACGACTACAAAAGTCATCAAATATCTTTCGGCAATGGGAAAGAAGTTTATTCGTGTGCATGAAGATGAGTTTTTTGAAATTAAAACCGATAAGAAAAGAATTTACCTGATTAGTGACAGAAACAGTTTTTTTCTGGATGAAATTGCCAGCACATGGTACAGAAGAGGAGGCTTAAAATTCAAACGTCTATCTTATGAAAATAATGCTGTCAACCATCATATGGATGAACATCAGCATTGGCTTGAAGATTATGTGATCAAAACTTTGGAATCAAAAAAAAGCATTAACAAACAAAGCAACAATCAC
The DNA here is from genome assembly GCF_003815975.1 of Chryseobacterium bernardetii. NCBI lineage: Bacteria > Pseudomonadati > Bacteroidota > Flavobacteriia > Flavobacteriales > Weeksellaceae > Chryseobacterium > Chryseobacterium bernardetii. Next base: position 1,872,182 of record NZ_CP033932.1, on the reverse strand, counting down.
GTCAATAAACTCTTAGTTCTGGAACAGGCAAAAAAAATAGGGTTAAACGTTCCGGAATACTTTTTAGCTGAGAATACAGATGAAGTTATTATCCATGAAACAATTACAAAACCCATTACCGAAAATGTGATATTGGATTCTGTTGATAAAAATTTCAACGGCATTATTTACACTTCGGTTGTACAGGAAAAAGAAAAGGAAAAGTTCTTCATTACTTTCTTTCAGGAAAAAATTGAAAAGGATTTTGAGATCAGGAGTTTTTATTTGGATGGTAAAATGTGGTCTACTGCAATTATTTCTCAAAATGATGAACAAACTAAAACCGATTTCAGAAAATATAATTATAAAAATCCCAACAGGAAGGTATCCTATCAGCTTCCTGAAGATATTGAAGAAAAAACGCATCAGCTCATGCGATCGCTAGGCTTAAGCTGTGGTTCAATAGATTTTATAAAAAATGGAGACATTTTCTACTTTTTGGAAGTGAATCCTACAGGTCAGTTCATAGGACTTTCAGATATCTGCAACTACTCATTAGAGAAAGAAATAGCACAATATTTATGAAGAAACTATTTAAACAAGAAAAAAATAAATTACCTCTTACCTTTAAATTTATTGAAAAGCTTGGGACTGAAAAGTCTAATGATAAAAACAGTATTAACATACACTATGTAGAATGTGAAACTTATCAAACTGATTACCTGATGAGGGAAAGACCAATAAAAGCATTGACAAGACTATTATGAGATATTTTAACCTGTTCAGTAATATTTTAATCACCAAAGGTGCCGGAAGAATCTTGATCTCTGATCTGCAGAGAAAGGTATCTGATCTTTACCCTTTGGAATTATATGATATTATTGAGGACCTGAAAAACGATTCCATTGAAAATATCTTAGAGAATTATGATACTGAATCTAAAGAAATTGTTCATGAATATATAGACTTTCTGCTTGAAAAAGAATATGGTTTTATAACAAATGGAGATTGGGATAGAAATTTCCTTCCATTATCCTATCAGTTCCAAGAAGCAAACAAGATATCAAATATTTTTATTGAAATTGATAATATCCTTATTCTTGACAGGATAAAAAGTTCTATAAACAACTTAGGTGTAAAGCATTTAGTGATTTATTGTACTAAGGAGCTTTCTCTTGAAGAGTATCAGGATATCGACAGTAAGTTTAAAGGTTCTGTTTTAGAAGGTATAGAAATATACGCCCCTTTTCATAATGCCTTAGATAAGGAGTTTTTTCAAACTCTGAACCAAACAACTACAAGAATTTATAATTTCGTTTTTTACAATTGCCCAGAGTCCCCTTTTAAGACAAGAGAAATATTTAGATTTACTATAAACTTTAACCATGAAAACCTCAAAATATCCGCCTGCGGAAAAGTAGATCTAAAATATTTCAATACCAATCTTCCAAAAGTTCTTGAAGCAATTAATCATAATTCCTGTTTACACAAAAAAATGGGAATTGATATAAACGGTAATATAAAGAACTGCCCTTTAATGCCGGAAAAATTTGGAAATATCCATCAATCCAGTCTTGAAGAGATTCTAATAAAAAGTGATTTCAAAAAATATTGGAACCTCACTAAGGATAAAATAGAAATTTGTAAAGATTGTGAGTTTCGATATATATGTACTGATTGCCGAGCTTTTACACAAAGAACCCACAAGAATAAAGAGAACCTTGACATTTCAAAACCTTTAAAATGCGGATATGATCCATATACCTGCACCTGGGAAGACTGGAGTGAAAGCCCTTTGAAACAAAAGGCTATGGAACACTATAATATGGAAAATATCTCAAATTAAAAGGTAAGAACACAAATAGAGTATTCCAATCCCACAGATGTGCTAATTATGAATGTAAACATTAACCATGAAAACCTTTCTATATCATCTGTGGGAAAATGGAATGCACATCAACAAAAACTTCTATTTGAATATTTTACTTCAGATTTATTTTATCCAACATAAAAACACTTTTTCTAACCGGGGACCTCAGAATAAAATATTGAAATTCAAACCATATCTATCAATCACCTGTTATATCTCACTAATAAAAGAAAAATATTTTTGTTAATTTAAAACATCTGTGTATTTTAGATGAAAATATTAATATGATTTTTGATAAACTAATTAACTACCTAAAACTTGATAAACAGGAATTTATTTTCCAGTTTAATTCTCATCCCAACTACCCCTCTGCGCTGGCTTTCAGCGATACATTAAACTTTTTGGGAGTAAAAAACGATGCTTATCAGCTTGATAAAGAATACTGGGATGAACTTCCTGAAGAATTTATCGCCATTGTTGACAATGCATTTTCATTGGTAAAAAAATCAGGAAGCCATTATGCTGTATATTCTGAAAAGGCAAAAACATTAGATAGAGAGGAGCTTTACAAAAATTCTACAGACTTTGTTCTGCTGTTTGAAAAGACTGAAAATGTAGAAAATAAAACAGCTTTCAATTTCAAACCTGTTTTATATGCTATTTTTGCCGTAATCCTGATCTATTCTTTTATTTATCAGGAACCGCTTGAAGCTATCTTTAATCTTCTTTCATTAGCAGGAGTTTATATTTCATTGGAACTATTCAATCAGAAATTCGGAAATACATCTACTGTTATAGGAAGTATTTGTGGAGCTTCTCCTGCAGCCCAAACAGCAAACTCCTGTGACAGAATCATTAAGCAGGATAAGACCAGTATTTTGGGATTAAAGTTTTCAGACTTTTCATTAATTTACTTCACCGGGCTTGCTGTGTTAGGATTATTTTTACCAGCTACAGCTTATATCGTAAAAGGTTTTACATTTGTTTCTATACTGGCTATTGGCTACTCTCTTTACATCCAGGCCTTTGTTGAAAAGACATTTTGTAGAGTTTGCTTACTAATTATTTCCATTCTGGTTGGGCAATTAGTTATCAGTACTATCTTTTTCCAGAATCTTACTTTTGGAGTAGGTGCTCTTTTACTTATGATTATTTTATGGGCGCTTATTTTTTCGGCAGTAATGTATTTCAATACCCTGCTTGGGCAAAAAGAGGAACTTCAGAAAAGCAATGCTAAAAACCTTAGATTCAAAAGAAATTATGAACTGTTTAAAAGTCAGTTGTTAGAAAAAGATAAAATAGAGTTTCAGGATACTGAAACATTTTCAGTGGGTAAAAAGGATGCCAGACTTCGTATTTCTATTATTTCCAATCCTTACTGTGGTTTCTGTAAAGATGGTCATAAACTGGCAGAAAGTCTTTTAAAAAAATATCCTGATGACATTTCCTTACAAATGAGGTTCAATTATACCCCTGAAAGATCTAATGAAAAATACAATACTTTGATCTCGGATCTTACCTACATCTACAACAATAAACCGGAAAAAGAATTCCTGCACGCTGTAGAAGAATGGTTTGAAACAAGGGATGAAAACAAAATCAATATTCTTTCCGGAGGAGTTCCTACATCAGAAAATTTAAATCCGCTGACCCAAATGACAGTGGAAAATAACAATGCAGGGCTTAACTTTACCCCAATCCTGGTAATTAACGGTTATCAGTTTCCTGAAAAGTATGACAGAGAAGATATTGTATTCTTTATTGATGAATTAATAGAAGACGAAGAAATTTAATCATAACCAGTGATTCAGAAATTCACTATCTTAGGAAAAACAAAAGCGGTATCCGAAAAGCTATTAAAAGAGTAGGTAAACCAAAAACTATTTATTATGAAAAATCTAAAAGAACTTTCAAGAGAAAGCCTAAGAACACTGAAAGGTGGTATCACTCAGGAATGTGCTAGAATTCAAAGTGAAGCGAGCTATTGTGAATCTAAGATCAATGCACCTAAAGAAGATGCTATAGATGCATGTAACAAATGATGCTATTACTAGCCAACCATTTCATTGAATTATAATATTGAATAAAGTAAAAATGTCGTCAGCATATGACGGCATTTTATAATGATTATTAGTTTTGAAAAAATTCCCTTTTTATAAACAACCAGACACTAAAGACTGTGGACCTACATGTCTTAGAATTGTAAGTAAATATTACGGTAAAAGTATATCCCTGCAACAAATACGGGCTCTTTCTGAAACTACCCGTGAAGGAAGCAGCCTTCTTGGATTAAGTGATGCAGCAGAAAATCTTGGCTTCCGCTCACTGGGCGTTCAGGTCGACTTTAAAACTCTCGTAGAAGAAGTTCCGCTTCCATGTATTGTACACTGGAATAAAAACCACTTTGTAGTTGTTTATAAAGTTGACAAAAATAACAAGGTATATATCTCTGATCCCAGTTACGGATTAATCACCTATAACCCGGAAGAATTTATCAAAGCCTGGATCGGCGAAAATGCCAACGAAAACACTGAGGAAGGAATAGCCCTTATACTGGAAACAACACCGGCATTCTTTCAAACTGAATTTGACAATGAAGAAAGTAAAGCCAGCTTTTCTTTTCTTTCCAAATATCTTTTTAAATACAAATCACTTGTTATTCAACTGGCCGTAGGTCTTCTCGCGGGAAGTTTACTGTCATTGGTTTTCCCGTTTCTTACCCAGAGTATTGTAGACGTCGGAATACAGAACCAGGATATCAACTTTATTTATCTTGTCCTTCTTGCACAGATTATGCTGTTCTTCGGCAGAATGGGTATTGAGACTATCCGAAGCTGGATTCTTCTCCATCTTTCTGCAAGAATCAACATTTCCATTATTTCTGATTTCTTTATCAAACTGATGAAACTTCCCATCAGCTTCTTTGATACCAGAATGACCGGGGATATTATGCAGAGAATTAATGATCATCATAGAATAGAACAACTCCTTACGAGTTCTTCATTAAATACCCTGTTTTCATTAGTCAATCTGATTATCTTCAGTATTGTACTCCTGTTTTATGATTACAGACTTTTCATTGTTTATCTTATAGGAGCAATAGCTTATATCGGATGGATCAGTTTCTTCCTGAAAAAAAGAAAAGAACTTGATTACAAAAGGTTTTCCCAGGTTTCTCAGGAACAGAGTAAAGTAATTGAGCTTATCAACGGGATGCAGGAAATAAAAATGCATAATGCTGAAAAGCAAAAAAGATGGGATTGGGAATTCCTTCAGGTAAAATTATTTAAAATCAGAATAAAATCCCTGTCTTTAGAACAGTGGCAGTCTGTAGGAGGAAACTTCATTAACCAAATGAAAGATATTCTGGTAAGTTTCCTGTCTGCAAAATTAGTATTAAGCGGAAACTTAACTCTGGGGATGATGCTTTCTGTTCAATATATCATCGGACAGCTGAACAGCCCGCTTCTTCAGCTTATTGACTTCATAAAACAAACTCAGGATGCCAAAATATCTCTTGAAAGATTAGGTGAAATTCATGATAAGGAAGATGAAGAAAATAAAGATGAACAATATGCTATGGAAATCCCTAAAAGAGATATAGAAATTACTGACATGTCATTCAGATATATTGGCTCGGATGTTCCTGTATTTGAAAACCTAAGTCTTACGATTCCTTATCAGAAGACTACAGCAATTGTGGGAGCCAGTGGAAGTGGAAAAACTACCCTATTGAAACTTCTGATGAAATTTTATGACCCGGACCAGGGAGACATCAAAATAGGGAATACTTCATTGAAGAATATTTCTCCAAGATTCTGGAGAGATCATTGCGGAGTTGTAATGCAGGAAGGATATGTATTTAATGATACGATTGCCAACAATATAGCCGTTGGTGAAGATCACATCGATAAAAAGAAGCTAAGACGCGCAGTAGAAATAGCTAATATCAAAGAATTTGTGGAAGGCCTTCCGTTAAGTTATAATACAAAAATCGGAAATGAAGGCGTTGGAGTAAGCGGTGGACAAAAACAAAGGCTTTTTATCGCCAGGGCCGTTTATAAATCTCCTGAATATATTTTATTCGATGAAGCTACCTCTGCACTGGATGCCAATAATGAGAAAATCATTATGGAAAACCTTGAACAGTTCTTTAAGGGTAAAACTGCAGTGGTTATTGCCCACAGACTTTCTACAGTAAAACATGCCGATAAGATTATTGTACTGGATAGAGGAAAAGTTGTAGAAGAAGGCAGCCATGCCGAATTGGTAGACCTGCGCGGAGAATATTACCGATTGGTAAGAAATCAGCTTGAACTAGGAAATTAATGCCGTCGTCAGGAAACTGAAATTTAACCTAACTTAAATGCTTCTCTAAAAAGAGGAGAAATTGATCAGAAAACAATGAAAGAAGACGTTTTAGACAATATTGAACTTCGTTCGGAAAGTGTACAGGATATTCTTACCCAACCACCTAATTGGATGATCCGTTGGGGAAACACCCTTATATTCGTAATTATCCTGCTCATTTTTGTTATGAGTTATATTATAAAATATCCGGAATTTGTACCGGCTCCTATTATAGTGACCTCTCAAAATCCGCCGGAAAAATTAGAAGCGAGAATCAACTCCAAGATCGAGAAAATATTCATTAAAGATCATCAGGAAGTAAAGAAAGACCAGCTACTGATGGTGATGTTATCAGCTGCCAATTATAAAGATGTTATAGCATTAAAAGAACTGGTAGATTCTATATCACCTAATCAACTCAGTTCTTTCCCTATTGCTCAAACTTCAAGATATAAGCTGGGTGAACTGCAGGGAGATTACAACAGTTTTGCAAAAGCATTTCAGGATGAAGAGCTTTTCACAAGATTGCAGCCTTATGCACCGGAAAATCTTGCAACCAACCTAAGTTTATCTGAATCCAGAGCTAGAATTGCCACTTTGAAACAGCAAAAAAACCTGGAATCGGCTAAGTATGATCTTACCCGGAAAAACTTTCAGCGATATCAGGAACTTTTCAATCAGGGTGTAATTTCGGCCATGGAACTTGAGAGTGAAAAGATCAAATATATTCAGGCTCAACAGAACCTTGAAAACATTAATATTTCTATTTCCCAGGCTGAGGAAGGAATTTCAAATCTTAACAAAACCAAAAGCGGTACAGTAATTAATACTGAAAAAGACAAAATCAATTATTCGTCCCAAACCCTTCAGCTTTTTGAACAGCTAAGAAAAGCCCTAAAACTTTGGGAGCAAAATTACCTTGTTATTTCATCTACGGATGGTGTTGCCAGCTTTCAGCAGTTTTTTGGCGAAAATCAGTTCGTAAAAGCAGGTGAACCTATTATATCCATTCTTCCTAAAAATAAGGAGAAGTTAGTAGGCAGAATGTCTGTTCCTACTGTAAACTCCGGAAAGATCATTCCTGGAGAAAAAGTATTAATCAAACTGGATAACTACCGTTTCCAGGAATATGGAATTGTAGAAGGAAAAGTTCAGAATATATCACTTATTCCGGACGACAAAGGAAATTATTATGTAGATGTGGTTCTGCCAAAAGGATTAAAAACAAGCTATAATAAAAATCTGAAATTTGATAAAGAGCTGAGAGGAAGTGCTGAGATTGTAACTCAAGACTTAAGACTTATTGAAAGATTCTTCTATCAGATAAGAAAGCTGTTGGGCTATCAGGCTTAACCAAAGCTTATGAATAAAAGATGCCGTTTCTTAACTTAAGGGAACGGCTTTTTTATATACCCTTTCTTTACTATTCTATCCGGAGGAAATATACATCACATAGTACCAGGAATATTTTTAGTCTGACTTTAATAATCAAATAAAGCAAATTTCCGGGTAACATTTTCTAAGAATAATAAGGACAATAAACAAAAGTAACTGAGAAAAATAATTGTATAAAAGAAAACAGCAACCATTAATAAATGATTGCTATTTTTTTGTAGCGAAGACGGGAATTGAACCCGTGACCTCAGGGTTATGAATCCTGCGCTCTAACCAACTGAGCTACCTCGCCGTTTTGGTGGTGCAAATATAGAAAAATATTTTCATCTTCATCCTCATAACGGGAATAAAATTTAAATATCTCTTATATGAAATAGGCAGAATAGAATATGTCTGTAATTAAAATAAAATGAAACCTTTGAATACCATTTTATTAGGAGAGCAGCCAACAATAAGTGAAAGCAATTTCAAAAAATGAAAGCGATTGAATAAAAAAAGAAAACCGCAACCATTAATGAATGATTGCGGTTTTTGTAGCGAAGACGGGAATTGAACCCGTGACCTCAGGGTTATGAATCCTGCGCTCTAACCAACTGAGCTACCTCGCCGTTTTGGTGGTGCAAATATAGAAAAATATTTTTTACCTCCAAAATTATTTTAGCTTAAAATATTCTAAAACATTACCAACATGATCTGGTTTATTGATTATCTTGTTATTAGCATCTAAAATAAAATACGTCGGTGTTGCATGAACATTGTAGGTATCTACATAACTACTGTTCCAGCCTCTTAATTCCGAATCATTGATCCATGGAAATGCAGTAATTTTATTAGAATAAGAGTTTTTATCTACATCTAAAGACAATGCAATAACCTGAATATTTTTTGCTTTTAAATCATTATATTTTTCCAACAGTTTCGGAAGTTCAGTTTCACAGTGTGAACATGTAGACGACCAGAACACTATAATTTTCTTATCCGCTTTCACATCATGAATTGATTTCACTGTAGTATTTGTTGGCGACTGGAATTTATAATTAGGGAATACTGCTCCCATTTCTACATTGGCATTTGATTTCAAAGTAGACGCCAATCTATCATTAATAGTACATTTAAGATTTTTCGCCAGACCAAGATATTTAGTTTTAAAATCATCCATCTGATAAACATCGAAAATATCAATAAGCTCAGATAATACCGTTTGGCCTCTTGGAGTTTCTACCTTTAAACTGTCTAAAAGCTTATCTACTGAAGCTCCCACATTGGCATTGCCTCCAGAGTTTAAATAAGCTACTAATACAGGTCTCAGCAAGGACGAGCTTTCAAGCATATCATTAGACTTATCCAGAAAGTTAATAATTTCATCCTGATCTGGTTTTTTAGTACCAGCTGGAGGGTTCCCCAGGAATTTACTATAGTTAGTATTATAGTAAGCAATAAACGGGTGCTTAGCACCATCAATAGTAGTAGAAGTACCGGAAAGTCTGTCAATTTCTGTTTTCAGGGCTTTTCCAAAGTCTGTGTTATCTTTATAGTATTCTTTAATCTGACTTAAAGCAGGAAGAATAAGTTCTTTCTTTTGAGAACCTTCCTGTTGTCTGCTCATTAGATCATTTGCTTCATCCAGGTAAACAACATCCTTCACTTTGTTATTCTGAATATCAAGTTTAATATTTATATTTTTGTTTTCAGAAATAAAGCTTACTGTGTTATTAGTTGTAGGGAAGTAAATTTTCATCATTCCCATATACTTATTTGGATATTTAAAAGTCCATATATTATTCTTACTTTGTTCTTTAGTAACAACAATATCTTTTGAACCGTTTAATGTATATAGAATAGCGTCCTGATCTTTAAAATCTGCCGGTGTTTGAACTATAACTGTAAACTGAGCCTGCAATGCAAATGCAGCTAAAACCGCAGATAGTGTATAAATTTTTTTCATAAAGTAAAAATAAAAAAACTCTCTGATTAATCAGAGAGTTTAATATTATTTTAATAAAATTTTATGCTTTTATACTTTTATATTTTTTTGTGTAGAATGCGATGAATACAACAGCTACTACAGCAAGCAAATATACATACATATCGATCGGAGAAGCAGGTGCTCCTGGTCCACCTCCTCCAATACCTCCTCTTGCAGCGGATTCCGGAGCTGGAGGAATAGCATTATTGGTTTCTGCATTAGCGAATGATATCACAAAAAGCAAAAGAGCGGATACTAGTTTATTTATAGTTTTCATATTATTTATTTTAAGATTTTGGTGTTAACTACTACTCCTTTATCGGAAACAACTTTTACAACGTAAGAACTCTTCACTGAACCATCAAGTTCAATTACAAAATCTTTAGATGTATCCACTGCTTTCTTAGAGATAATAAGTTTACCACTCATATCATAAACTTCAATATCTGCTTTTTTCCAATTTTTATCAAATCTAACAATATAGTTGCTAACCGCTGGGTTATATACAACCATTGTTCTGGAAAGTGCTAATGTATTATTTTCTTTAGTTGCTAATGAACCTTTATCAGGTGTTCCATAATACAGGCTATAAGTTTTTGAACTTACAGGAATGGTTTGTCCTTGTTTAATTTCTTCTACACCTCCGTTAGCTGATTTATAATAGAACCCGGTTCCGGAAGATAACTGATGTGTTCCAGCAGGAACCATTTCAGCATTTTCTCTTACCTCAAATTTGTAGGAAACAATTTTTTGAACGTGGTTAGGCTCTTGGTAATCAAAACTGTTTAAAACAATTTCTTTACCTAAGAAATCTTTCTCATTAGCTTCGTTAATATATAATGAATAATTCGAGCTGTAATTAGGGTCAATTCCTCCCGTTAACTTTTCTTCATATGTAACAAGCAAGTTATCTCCAGCTGCTGCCTGTACTGTAGTAGCTGTAGAAGTCTGATGGCCTGTAGTAGCATGTGCTGAAACCACATAATAAGTTCTTCCTAATTCTTTACCATTAGCATCTAAACCAATTACACCTAATTGCTTGATAGTATTTCCAGCTGTAGCACCAAAAGCTTTCTTAGCGTTTACATTATAATCAGTATTGGCTGGTCTTGCTATGTTACTGAATCTTCTAAGAGTATTAAAATTTAGAGTTTGAGGAGTGTTATCTCTTAATTTCATAATGAAAACTCCCATTGGTTTTACCATTAGGTTATTAACATCACCTACCGGAATATGAGTGGTTTCATCATACGTCATAATAAGAGGATCCGTAAACGAACTTCCTGCGCTGGTATATTGAACAGAACCTGGATAGTATTGAACGGCCCAAATATTATTGATTGCGTTACCATCAGTAATACCATTTGGAGTGGTTTCAACATATCCAATAGCAGATAAATCTAAATTTGTTAAGAAAGGGTTACCAAATTGGTAAATATTCTTACCATAATTACCTGCCCACGGACTTGCAGTTTCTTCAAACTGATCATAAAGGTAAGTGTAATACTTCTCGTTGTAAGCATTAGTAGCAGTACCGTTTACTCCGAAATTAACACCATTACCAGCATTCTGTAGATTAGCAGTCGCTAGGTTTGAGAAAGGCTGACCATTAACAGTATAAACAGCGTTAGCTCCACCAGGAGGAGTACTAAGGTCCAAATTATTATTATTGGATCCCAGCATATAATACCCGTAAGGAACCTGTATTGCAGAAGCTGTTGTTAATGTATTACTTACAACAGTAGGGTTATCCCAGGTTAGGATTTCATTCTTAGAATATCTGGCGTCAGTGAAGGTTTTGTTAAGCTCACCAGACAGACTGCTTAATACCTTATTATTAAAAGGTAAAGCTATTTGTTGGTAAAAATTACCATCACCATGCTTTGCAGTTCTGTACTCTTTGCTTACAATACCTGTAATGTTGGACTGGGATAATCCATTAATGTACAATTGTCCGTACGTAGATGTTGTATAGCTGGCCGGAGTATTTAATTTCAGAACAATATTTCCGCCATCGGTTTTTGAACCTGTACCAGTGGCATCTAATGTTCTAAAAGCATCCGCTCCTGTACCTTCTATCATAACATTTCCGTGTACCTCCAAAAGACCAGAGCCTTTTGTCTGCACACCTCCACCACTATAAACTAGGGTGCCTTCGCTCACATACATATTAGCATTAGTGTCAACATGACATAGTATCTGCGCCTGAACAGAATAACTAATTGCTAAAAGACCTATAGCAAATAAACTTTTTCTCATTGTATAAATTATTTGTGTGTTAATACAATCTTCACCCGCAAAGGTATTATTTTTTTCTTTAAAAAAAAAACTTTTTATCTATTAATCAAAATATTATCTTCTGTTAAGACAATTTCTTTCTCTTCTCCGATTGAAAACATATAGTCTTCCAGGACCTTTTCTGTGGTACCTCTCAAACCTCTTGCTCCTAATCCTTTTTCAATAGTTTCTTCTACAATTTTTTCAATGGCCCCGTCGGTAATTACCAAATTCGTGCCATCCATTTTGAAGAGTTCCACAAATTGATTTACAATTGAGTTCTTAGGCTCTTTCATAATTCTTACCAGGGTTTCTTTTGTTAATTTATCGAGGTAAGTGATGATTGGAAATCTTCCTAAAAGTTCGGGAATTAATCCGAAAGAACGTAAATCAATCGCATTAATATTTGTTAATATATATTCATCTTCATCAGTTTTATTGATTTTTTCAGAACTGAAACCAATAGCCTGCTTATTCATTCTTCTTTCGATGATCTCCTTAATTCCGTCAAAAGCTCCTCCGGCAATAAACAGGATATTCTGTGTATTCACCTGGATGTACTTCTGATCCGGGTGTTTTCTTCCTCCCTGTGGTGGTACATTTACAATACTTCCTTCCAACAGTTTCAATAATCCCTGCTGTACTCCTTCTCCGGAAACATCCCTTGTAATACTTGGGTTGTCTGATTTTCTTGCAATCTTATCAATCTCATCAATGAAGACAATCCCTTTTTCTGCCTTTTCTACATCATAGTCTGCTACCATCAACAGCCTTGAAAGGATACTTTCAACATCTTCTCCTACATAACCGGCTTCTGTTAAAATAGTAGCATCTACAATACAGAAAGGAACGTTAAGTTCTCTGGCAATAGTTTTAGCCAAAAGGGTTTTTCCGGTACCGGTTTCCCCTATCATGATGATATTGGATTTTTCAAGCTCTACTTCTCTGTTTTCATCCTGGGCATGAAGCAATCTCTTATAATGGTTATATACCGCAATGGAAAGCTGTTTTTTAGCCTGATCCTGCCCGATCACATACTGATCCAGGAATTCTTTGATCTCTTTTGGTTTTTTAAGATCTTCCATATTGTCTGCAGGTGAATATCCTGATTTGGAAGCACTGTCTTTCACAATAACATGTGCCTGCTCTATACAATTTTCACAAATAAAACCGTTCTGCCCAGAAATCAACATTTGCACTTCATTTCTTTTTCTTCCGCAGAAAGAACATTGGTTTGGATTCATATGATATAATATATATGTATATGTTAAAGAAAATCGTAAAAAATTGCTTTTTTACGATTTTCTGTATTTAAGAATTAATAATTGAGTTTTGAATCTCTGTATATTCTTCGTTCGTTAATTTTAGCCTTTCATTTCTGAAGTTCATGTCTTCCATCTTGTTTAAAGGAATAAGATGAATATGAGCATGTGGTACTTCAAGTCCTACAACCGCTACTCCTACTCTTACACATGGAATTGCAGTTTTGATCTTCTTGGCTACCTCTTGGGCAAATCCCCAAAGGTTTTTATATTCTTCACTTTCAAGATCAAAAATCAAATCCACTTCTTTTTTCGGAACTACTAATGTATGCCCCTTCACCAAAGGCATTGCGTCGAGGAATGCAATAAAGTTTTCATCCTCAGCAATTTTATAAGAGGGAATTTCGCCATTGATGATTTTTGTGAATATAGTGCTCATTTTTATAAAAGTTAGAGATTAAATACTGAAGTTTAGAAATGAAAAGATTGTATCAGACTATAGAGAAATGTCTAATACTTCAAAAGAAAGTTTATTTCCGTTTGGTAAAGTAATTTCAGCTGTTTCACCTTTAGCTTTACCAAGCAATCCTTTAGCAATTGGAGTGTTTACAGAAATTTTTCCTGTTTTAAGGTCGCTTTCATTATCCGGTACCAATGTAAATACCTGCTCCTGTTTAGTTGCATTATTCTTAAGCTTCACTGTAGTTAAGATAGAAACTTTTGAAGTATCTAATTGGCTTTCGTCTATAATTTTAGAAGTTGAGATAACATCTTTTAGCTTGGAAATTCTCATTTCAAGCATTCCCTGAGCCTCTTTAGCCGCATCATATTCTGCATTTTCAGACAAATCTCCCTTGTCTCTAGCTTCTGCGATCTGCTGAGTAATTTTTGGTCTTTCCACAGTTTCCAACTGTTCCAGCTCAGCTTTCATTTTCTCAAGGCCCTCCTTTGTTACATAGCTTGCCATAATTTTCAAAATTTAGTTTTAGTATAAAAAAATAATCCGACATTTGCCGGACAATGTTTTACGTGTTATAATCGTTTAATTTTTACAAATATATAAAAATTTAAATTGAAATGAAAAAAACTTTTTCGATATTATCTATTTTCATTTTATTGATTTCCAGTAATTTATCTATAAACTCATGCGGAAGCAGGGAAGATACCGTGAACTGTTTTCCAAACAACCCAATTAATGTTTCTTTAAATTTGAACCTTCCCGCATATAACGCTTTAAACTATGATGACGGCTGGATTTACGTAAATGAACAACAATCCGGAACCCGTGGCTTAATCATTGTTCGCGTTGGGAATGCATTTAAAGTGTATGATCGGAATGCCCCTCACTTATGCCCTGACAATGACACCACCCTTGAAGTAAAAGACAATATTGCTATTGTATGTCCAAAGGATGGTACAAAATGGATGTTAAGAACCGGCCAGCCTTTGGATGGTGCCAAAACCTCTCTTCCCCCTAAGACCTATACCTCTTATAACTATGATCCTGCAAGCAAAACTTTAAATATTTACTATTAGAATAAACAATGAAGATCGTTATACAAAGAGTCTCTGAAGCCAATGTAAAAGTAGATGGAAAAACAGCAGGGGAAATAGGAAAAGGACTGATGCTGCTGGTTGGCATTGATGAGAATGATGAAAAGACAGATGCAGATTGGCTGGTACAGAAAATACTGAATCTTAGAATCTTTAGTGATGAAGATGATAAACTCAATCTTTCGGTAAAAGATATTTCCGGAGAAATCCTTTGCATCAGCCAGTTTACGCTGATTGCTGATTATAAAAAAGGAAACCGTCCTTCTTTCATCAAAGCAGCCAAACCTGATAAAGCCGTTCCATTATTTGATTATTTTAAAGAAGAAATAGCAAAATCCGGGTTGAAGACTGAAAGCGGCATTTTCGGAGCGGATATGAAGGTTTCATTAGTCAATGATGGTCCTGTTACTATCGTTATGGATTCCATTACAAAAAGTTGATTACTGAATATAAATGAAGTACAAAAATATGGTCATCGCCTATCTGGTAGTGACCTTAATTTTCCTGAGTGAAGTTGTTTTAAATTTTAACAAATACAGTTACACAGACTATTACACCGATAAAATTACTAATGGAAACCAGCCTGAGTATTAGTTCTATTAGATCGTTATTCTACCCAAAACAGGAAATCCCTTTCAGTAAAAACTGACTGGGATTTTTTTTTGAAAATGATGACAAACCTTTACATAAAGGCAAAAGCAAACTGATTGAAAAATAAATTCACAAAAATGTGATTTGTTTTTATTTTATTATTATTTTTGACATTATCCAATCTAATTCACAACCACTTAACAAAAATAATATGAAAACAAAAATCAAACTCCTTACACTATTTGTGTTCTGTTTCTTTCTTTCGTTTGGACAATCCCCATCAGATCGCAGTGCTCCGAGAAATGACCTTGTTTATGTATGCTTTTCAAAAGGAATTTCTTCAGAAAAAGATGCGCTCAGCAAAAATCCGGAACTGGAAAGATTTACCCGGGAAAATGGAATATCATTTACTTATGATTTGGGGTTCAGCAATGAAAAAATTAATGAAATGATAGCCAGCAGCAGACAAAACGGAAATTCCGGAGAGTCTGTTCAAAAACTGAAAAGGATATTTAAAGCGAATCTTCCTGTTCAAAATAGTGATATTCTTCAACGCCTTACTCAAACTCTTGAAAAGTTCCCTGAAATAGAATATGTATCAGTAATGAGCGGGACACCTGTTGAACCGCCTCTGGTTAATATGTTTGTAGCAACTCCCGACCTGGAAAGCCTGCAGACTTACCTGAATGATAATCCTGGAATCAATGCTAAATATGCATGGTCAAGAGGAATTACCGGGCAGAACATCAAAATCCGTGACGTGGAATATGGCTTTTACAAAACCCATGAAATGCTGGCCAATCAGAATTCTATTCAATTGGAACCCGGTTATTCTCCCAATTCAGGTCTAGCTAACAATAACTATCGGGATCATGGGACAGCTGTAGTAAGCATTTTAGGATCTGTAAAAGACAATATCGGACTTACCGGTGCTGTTTACAACGCTTCGGAGATCAAAGGATATATGGAATGGACTACTGTTGGGTATAACAGAGCTGCGGCAGTAAGCAGATCCATTAATGCATCTCAGGCTGGAGATATTATCCTCTATGAAATGCAGACCGGTGGAAAAGACGGCCAATACTGCCCCGCCGAATATGACAACGTGATATGGGACCTTACAAAAGCTGCTACAGATTCAGGAATTATCATCATTGCTGCTGCAGGAAATGGTAATCAGGATCTTGATGATCCTTTCTATGCAACTTACAGAGCAAGGGGAAACAGCGGAGCTATTATTGTAGGTGCCGGAACTCCTAACACTACCCATTCAAAACAAAGCTTCAGTACGTATGGCAGCAGAGTGGATGTACAGGGATGGGGAAGCAGTGTTCTGGCTGCAGGATATGGATCATATGCGAAGTATGATAATGATAATAACAGGACTTATAATTATTTCAGCGGAACCAGTTCTGCCACACCTACTGTAGCTTCTGCAGCTGTACTCATCCAGTCTTTTTACCGCCAGACTACAGGACAGAATCTTACTCCGGCTGCAATGAGAAGTCTTTTGGTTTCAACCGGAATTCCACAGGGAGGTACTGATGTGAATAAAAAAATCGGTCCGCTTCCGAATGTTAGAAATGCTATTTTACAGCTGGAAGGGAAATCTACAGCTTCTGCTAAAGCTTTACCGGTACTGGAAGTGAAGATTTATCCAAATCCGTCCAGCAACTATATTGCTATTCAGAATACTGAAGATAAAAAAATGGACATTGAAATCATCAATATGCAGGGAAGATCAGTGATGAAAAATACGGTTTCTTCTAATGAAAAGATTAATATTGCTGCTCTTCCGACTGGTCAGTATATTATTAATATTAATGAAGGTACAAGAAGGGTTGTGGAAAAATTCACCAAATTATAATTACGAGACGGAAGTTATTATTAGTTATAATATTTCCTGTTTCAACCCCCTATATTACAAACAAAACTCCTCTCAATTGCTGAAAGGAGTTTTTAGTTGTAACTTTATACTAACTATTTCGCAGGAACACTGCTGAAATTAAGGGCTACTTTAATATTCATGTCTGAAGAGGTCTGATTTTTCAATTCATAAACTGTTCTTACAGTAAGCCCGGAGCTTTTTACAATATTATCAAGGAATCCTGTATCATTCAGATCCAGATTCAAACTTGAGGAATTGGTAGAGATATTGGAGCGGGATGCAATTAATCTCTCACCTGTTCCGCTGGACGAAACGTATACCTTAATGGTTTTAAACGCACTTAAATTACCTCCTGAGGGAGATGCTACGGAAATTTTTGCATCAGAAATTCTTACATCTTTAATCTGAGCATTATTATTTCCCCCAAACCAGGTTTGTACGTTGGTAGCGGTTGCAGTGGAAGAAACTTCTTTATCAGCCGGTACTCCGGTGGAAACTAAAACATTCGTTGTATAGGGAAATGTATTCTGAACCAGCGACTGTACGGTTCCGCAACTTACAAGTACAGCTGAAGCGGCCATTGCTGTTAGAACGATATTTTTCATAATTTTTAAATTTAAACTTTCAGGTTTTAATTTGCAGAAACTGTACCAAATTGATTTAATATTATTCAATACTTACTGTAAAATGCCCCTTCGTGTTTCCTGACGCCATATTACTTTTCCCGATAATCAGCCACACTTCTCCTTTTTCAGGGATTTTATAGGAAAGCTCTCTTCCAAAAGGCCCGTCGTAGTCTCCGTTAGGAAGCTTTATCTGGTTGAATCTTATATTAAAATCCGTCTCTTTAGTTGAAATCTTGGCCTTGATATCAGACTGTTCAAAATTGGTAAGCTTTAAAATGAGTTCCTGATCGTTATTTTTAAATTCTTCTCCTATCGTAAAAGGAAGCTGGGAAGCATCAGCTGTTCTTACAATCTGTCCGTCTTTTTCACTTCTCATCACACCTTTTCGCAGAACTTCTTTAGTGGCGGGAGCATTGTTAATAATTGAATCTTTCTTTTTCAGAGCAACAGAATCTGTTTTATAGGCAGAATCCGGCATTTCTGTTACAATAGCCGAGTCTTTTTGAGAAACCTCTGCCACAGCCGGATCTTTTTTACATGAAATAATAATCAGTGGAATTAACAATAAGCTTTTTTTCATAATAATTCATTTTGAGGAAGAGAAAAAAATGGAAGTTTGAGGCTGGAAGATGGAAGTTCTTGTAGTTCTCCATACTTATAAAAGCCTTGTTTCATCATAAGTCATCAATGCTAAAATTCCATTTTCAACATCATCCTGGTTAATCAGTCCTTTTTAAATGCTAAAATTGTTCCAAGTCTTTTTAACAGTCTATATTTTCACACTACACATACTTTTCATTGTTATTTCTAATCAATTTAAAAGTGAAATACATAAAATTGAGCATAATTCCCATTAAAAGGGTTACGCCCCAGGTTTTTGTGTATTCCAGCGGGTATATGAACCGCACTACAATATCATTGAATAACCCAAAAGGATTGTTCAGAATATCCCAGCTATTCCATCTCAGGAATCTCCCCAGATACACTCCGAAACTGCTCATAAAAAGAAAGAGGACCACAATTCCATTAATGGTTCTTTCATTATTATAGTCAGACAGAAGTTTTTCAATATCAATAAGACTTAAAAAACCACAGATTAGCCCAGTCCACGCATAAGAAAGGATTACGATCAGATCATACCAGATAGGAATTGTATTTCTTACTTTTAAATGGAAAAGATCAGTCAGGATGTAAGGTGAATTGGGAAAAAATAAAATCCAGACAATAATAATCAAGGTTATGGATATTTTACTTTTAATATGGAATGTCAGAATCAATGTACTCAGCAATAAAGGAACCCAAGCAAGAAAAAGATTCCAGTTCAGAAAAAAGAACACTTTTGTTTCAGTGATATAATATCTGAAAAGAGAAAGACTGAGGCAAAATAAAGTCATAAATACCAATAATATATTCATTTTCAATCTAGAAGATTCCATTAGATTTTTCATCATGTTTTCTTATTATTTGATGGTTTGATAATAAATAATTTTTGAAAGGAAAGATTTTGATTTTTCTTCCTTTATTTTATTCTGAAGACCTGTCTTAAGCTTTTGATTATTTTTTTGGGCTGCATATTGTATCAGGCTTCTTTCATTGAAATTAACCGATGTGTAATGATAATTTAAATCAAAGTTTTTACGGGCTATATTCTGTGAGGTAATAAAACCACCCCAGTTGATATAGCTGCATATCAGAATGGTTCCATAAAAGTACCATGCCATTGTATTGAACAGGAAGGCGTTCCTTTTTTTCCTCTGAATTTTAATAAATGTTAAGCCAAGCCCTGCCAGAGATAAAAGAAGGAAGGCAAAAACCCCCAGTCTTTTATAGGTAAAGGCATAATTGGAAATATATTCATAGTTTTTGGCTGCCGCCGACAGGATTAAAACAGCATTCAGCATAATCCAGATTTTAGCTAAAACTTTCAGCAATTTGGCTTTAGGGTCAAAGTTGAATCCTGATTTAAAGTAGAACATTATTACAAGAATAGCCATTACAATTGACATAATTACAGCATTGACACGTTCATGGGTCTCTTCCGAAAGCTGAACTGGTGTTTTTGAGACTTCATAAAACTGTTCATAATTGTAAGTAATGATGAAAAAGACCAGCAAAATATTCAGGCAAAAGAAAGATACGATCCCACTCGTTCTTTCAGCATCCAGATCAAGGAATGAATAAGTTGCTTTAGGTTCCTGACTGCTTTTATGAAAGTCATTATCCAAATAGTGATGATTTTTGTAAATCAGTTTTTCAACAGCATAATTCCAGAAATTGAATGCAATAAAAAATCCTAAAATAGAAAGACAGAAAATCTGCCAAAGATTGAGATCCAGTTCATAATCTGTGAAAAGAGCTGCAAAATGGTCGCTTCCTGCTGCATAAACTCCAAAGAAAACGGAAATAAGAGTGAATGGGATAAGTACAAAAGCCATCATCTTCTGCCACATTCCCGAAACGTTTCTCTGAGACAGCCATTTATCAAACATAAAAATCCTGCAAATTGAGGTAAGAACATTTGTTATAAAAACAGGAATCAGAAAGAGTATCTTCATTTTTCTGTTCCTTGATTTATAAGCCAGCAAAAGAAGTGAAGCTGCTACTGCCAGAAATGAAGGGAAGTCTCCATACCAAGCAAACGCAATCCCGGAAAGTATACTTGTTACTGTAAGGATATAAAAGGTTCTGGTTTTATTTTTCCCAGGTGTTTTGAAGAAATTCAGAACAGCATATAGAATTCCAAGAATACCAAAATTCAGCCCTAAATCCTGATTATAAAACAGGGCAACAAACAGGGCTGTTGTAAGAAATATATAATGATGTGTTTTCATAAGATATAAAGTTGAAAAGTTGAGTTAATAAAAGTTGAAAATGACCATGAGATATAGTGCTGCAATGGGAATATTGGCCAATAAAAGGAGAACAGAATTACCGAAAGACTTTTCTCCATACCAAAAGAAATAAGAAAAGTGTACTTCCCGATAGCGCTGAATTTTACATTTTCCATATTAATCGTTTTAATGAAGAACAACCGTCTCTTTCTGCTGGATGAAGTCTTTCAGATGCTCAAAATTTTGCCACAACAGACCTTCGAAATCCCATTTGTAAAAGGCTCTCATTGTCTTCCCTTTCTTATAAGCTTTAATATACATTTTGCTATATTCCGGCAGAATAAGGGTTCCCAGGATAATAGCTGCCAAAAGATGGGCATTGAGCTTTCCGTTTCCTAACAAAAGGTATTGCATGGCAATTTCATCCTCGAAGTTGGTGCCGCAATCAGTAATAAGATGATGTACATCGTGATTTTCCATTTTGGGAATCATTGAAAATCCATGTTTATGGTAGAATTCCCCTAATTTTCTTCCCAATGAATCTTCCCTGAATTCCAGGAGCTGCCTTTCATTGAACTGCCACTGCCTTTTTTTCTTTTTAAAGTATTTCCTGTAGAGTTTTTGAGTTTTATTGTACACAAAAAGCAGAAACTGAATACGTATTTTTTTCATAATCATGTATTTTAGTAATAAGATTTCAAATTAATAAGGGTACAAAGACTACCAGTTTCCATCAGAAAATATATAAAGGCCAATTGCAGCATAGAGAACAGCAATAGGAATATTAATGGAAAGAATACCAATAGCTTTTACACAGATTTTTAGTCTGGATCTGTTAACAAATCCGAAAATCAGAAAAAACAATACAAACAGTAAGTTGATAGGAGTGGCAAAAATGAGCAGCAGATAGCCTGCGATAGCAAACGATTCCTGCTTGAATAATCCTCCTAAAAGACAAATACTTCCGATTGTAAAGCACAATCCAAATACTGATTTGCTTAAGTTTATAATTTCCCGATCTTTCATAATATATAATCATTAATTTTATTTAAAACAAAGAACTTTGAATTACAAAGTTAAATTTCAAAAAAATATAGAACTATCGTCCTAATAATTTTTCAAGTGCATCCAAATGATCGGTAAAAGCCTGTCTCCCATTCTGGGTAACACGATAAGAGGTTTTAGGCTTCTTCCCTACAAATTCTTTTTTCACCTCAATATAGCCTGCTTTTTCAAGTGCATTACTGTGACTGGCAAGATTTCCGTCAGTAATTTCCAACAGTGATTTCATTTCAGAGAAATCAACCCAGTCGTTGACCATAAGAACGGACATAATTCCCAATCTTACACGGCTTTCAAATTCTTTATTGAGTTGACTAATTTTGATCATTTTAATTTATCTTATTTGTTCTGAAACGGCCACAAATGCAACTATTTTCATTCACTTTAATCCTATGCTACAACAGTTTTACAGCTTTTTGTTTCAAAAAATGGTGCAAAAATAAGAATTATAATTCTTCTCTCCTTCCGGAAAGCCTTATTATGGCACATGTAATATTTTTTCAAATATTAAAAGATTAATATTAACTTCAATATATATACCACTCCAACACTTATTATGAGAGATAAAAATCCTATCAACAGAGGCCAGTACCCCATTATATGATCTTTTCTTCTGAATAAAATTCTGTGACATCCGCCAGTTTAAGTTTTTTATCTGAATGCAAGGCAACCAACTCTTTCTCTGTAGCAAACTTTTTTACCATATCTGTTTTTGTATCCAACAAAAAGTACTCGTTATCAAAAGTTTTTCCGAAAATCTGATTTCCTTTTTCTTCAATTTCTACCACCATTGAAATCTGAGTTTCTCCATTATTTTTACCAATGCTCGCTTGTTCCGGAATATCTATAAATAATAGTTGATGATTATTTTTTAAAGGAATATACCAAGCATCACCAATTCCGATATCTACTTTTTTATTTTTTGATACAACCGACAAACCAATAATCCCAACGATATAGAAAGTATAAAATGCTACAAAAGGAACTATAAACGCCAATATTACTTTCCGTCTTCTTTTTTCTTTTCCACCGATGAAGCAAATAAGCACACAACTTATTGCAGCACAGATAAAACTGAAAACAGCTATAATAAAAAAGTGGAATAATATGACAAAACCAATTCCCATTATCGATACTTCTTATGCATAATAAGCCCATAAACTATATGCAAAATACCAAAGCCTACAGCCCAGAAAAATAATCCCCAGCCCAGAAAGAACAAAGAAAATAAACCGAGGATTACTTCACAATATCCCAGGTATTTTACATCCGGCAAAGTGTATCTTTCGGCACTTATCAAGCCTAATCCATAGAAGATCAAAGTAGTAGGAGCAACCCATACTACTAAATGATGATAGATAAGAGCAGCACAAAAGATCCCTCCAGCAGCTAACGGAACTGCAAAGGTAACTAAAAGTCTCCTGGTAGTGGCATCCCAGATCTTTAACCCTTTCTTTTTACTCTTATTGGCGGTAAAAATATATCCACTGAGAACAGCAACCACCAGAACCACCAGTCCTGTAATGACTAATTCCTGCACCAGTGCCGGCGTAAAGCTAAGTCTGTTTCCGTTAATGTATTCCACTTTTTTACTTTCCATAGCAAAATAGGCATATCCGGCGCCTAAAAGTGCTGCTATACCTGCCACCACTCCGGAAAGCCCGCTCAAAGAAATAAACCTGGAAGAACGTTCCATCATAGAACGGATATGAGACAAATCTTCGTGATAATTTTTCGCATTCATAAAAAGAACTTTGAATTACAAAGTTATAATTTATTTTGAATTTGCAAAATTTTTTTATTAAAACTGTTTCAATTTCTAACAACAGTAAGTTTTAGCAATTTCCTGTCAATAAAAAAACCGCTGAAAGAATCAACGGCCTGATATTTTGTATGGAAGAAAATTATTTTGCTCTTAGCCTTTCTTTAATGGCTTCAATATTTTTCTTTGCAGAATCCTCTAAAATGAGGCTTGCACTCATGTGGATTCTTGCCGGCATCAGTTCATTGAAATGATCGGTTCCTTCCCATGAAACTTTTTTAATTAAAGCTAAAGCATCACTACTCCTGGAGGCTAAAGTCTGTAAGAACTTCTCTAGTTTTTCATCCATTTCCTGAATACTGTCTGAAACAGAATGATATACATTATGCTGTTCTGCCCACTCAGCAGATCTGAAGTCGGCATCAATAGCCATTGCCGAGAATTGTGATTTACCAATTTTTCTTTCTACATATGGGCCGATAACGAAAGGACCTATTCCTAAATTAATCTCTGTAAGAGCCAATGCCGAATCTTTTGTTGCAAAGCAATAATCTGCCCCACAGGCAATACCTACTCCACCACCTGTTGTTTTTCCCTGAACTCTTACCACAACAATCTTTCCGCAGTTTCTCATCGCATTCAGAACTTTAGCAAAACCACCGAAGAATTTCGTAGAAGCTTCAAGCTCCTCAATAGCAAGAAGTTCATCAAAACTAGCACCTGCACAGAATGCTTTCTCACCTTCACTTTTCACTAAAATAGCTTTTACCTCATCTTTAGCTCCTTCATCTAAAATAGTTTGGGCCAGCTTTTCCAGAATTACGCCTGGGAGAGAATTGCTTTTTGGGGTTCCGAAAGTAATTTCGGCAATATTATTTTTAATTTCAGATACTACAAATTCGTTCATTTTATTTTTTATTGGATTCTTACAAAAATACTAAATACAGCGGTTTTAGAGAAACTTAATGCAGACATTTTTTAGGCTGGAAGAGGAAAGATGGAAACTGGAAATTCCTATTAAACAACTAATTTCAAGAAATAGAAAAATATCCCTTTACGTAGAAATACGCAATTCCCAATTTGGTATTTTCTACTCTAGTACAGCCTTCTTATTAGTTGTTCCTTTGGATTAGAAATAAAACCAATAAACGGCGGAATCTGAAAAGCCATCAACAGAGTAAGAACATTAAAGTCTAAAAAAATTTTACCATGGACGAATACATTGGAATCGTTAAATTATTTGCAGGAAACTTTGCCCCTAGAGGATGGATGTTTTGTGATGGAAGCTTAATAAGCATTTCAAGAAATTCAGCGCTATTCTCTATATTAGGAACTACATATGGCGGAGACGGTATAACCACTTTTGCTTTGCCAAACCTGAAAGGCCGTATGGCACTGGGAGCCGGAAATGTAAATTCAGGGGAAAGCTATCCTTTAGGAGTAGTGGCAGGAAGTACTCAGAACACTATTTTAGTATCTAACCTACCAAGTATTGGAGCAGGATTCCAACTTAAAGTAGCAAATCAGAATGCAAATATAACAACTCCCACAACTACGTCTTCTTTTGCTATTACAGGAATTCCTAACGGGAGAAATTTTCAGGCAGTGCCCAATTTTATAGATGCTGACCCAGACACTACAATGAATACAAAGTCTATTTCATTTACAGGGCAGAGCCTTCCCGTAAACAATATGCCTCCTTATTTAGGACTAAATTATATTATCTGTGTTGAAGGAATTTATCCTCCACGGGATTAATATCTACTATAACCTAATATTTAAAACAAAAATCATGAAAAGCACTACCTTTTTAACCATTTGTAGTCTGCTCATTTCACTTTTATCATTTGGGCAGACCAGTACAGAAACTTTTGAAACCGAATCTCAGGGAAGTAACAGTTTTACTGATAATGGAGTTACGTTTAATATTATTTCCCATACCTCTACTTTTGATATAGGAGTTTTCCCTAATACAGGATGGGGAGGTACAGCAAAGGACAACAGATATATTGACAATACAGATTTTGTAAGTCTTGCCAATCCCAATGCATCATTCAGTATAAAAACAACCTCAAATCTTTTCAAGGTAAATAGGTTTTGGGTGTATGTAGCAAATGAACTGTCAAATCAAGTAGCTACAGGTACTCTTACCATAACAGGAAAACTGAGTGGAGTTACTAAATTTTCTACTACAAAAGTCAATAATTTTGCAACCAGTTTAGGTACAACTAATGGCTATACACTCATTGATATGACCAACCTCAACGGACAAAACTACAGCAATATTGTTATAGATGAGCTTCGGCTTACCCTTGGAGGGAATTACTATTATCTTGGACTGGATGCTTTCACCTGGGTTAAAGACAGCAACATTGTCTTAGGTACTTCAGAAAATACAATTTCAAAAAAAGAAATAAGTATATATCCTAATCCGACTCATGGGCCTCTTTCCATTGATTCTGAAAAGAATTCGGAGGTAAAAGTTTACAGTACTGACGGCAGAATACTGAAAACAGTTCAGGTTCAGAAAGGTAGTAATGAAATTAATATTTCAGAATTACCGAAAGGAGTTTATTTTATCAAAACAGCAACTGAGTCTGCTAAAGTTATTAAAAACTAATTTTTATAAGTTTCACATCCGAGCTTGTTCCCATAAAGATTCTAATTCATGAAGACAAAATCCCTTGATGCTATTTCAAGGGATTTGTTGTTTTATCTTTTAATGCTAAAATGTACTTATCTATGTACAGTTGCTTTTCTTTTGACTTATATTGCTGAATATACCGTGGATGTTCCAAAACTGTCATGCTATTGAAAAGCTGTGCTTCATTATTAAGTTTAGAAATAAATTCAGCATTCTTTTTACCGAGAACAAAAACTTCTGAGGTATCCAGATTCAGGCTGATATGCTTTTTTAGCGATTCAATCATGAAATCTTTCACGTCATGGAAGAGGGCTTTATCATCATAATAATTCGCATTAAGTAAGCCGTTTTTTGTTTTTCTTACAATGGCCAAAGGAAATGGCGAGTTAATGTAAATGTCTTTATAAAACAGGTCTGTTCCTCCATAACCTTCAATCATATCGTACATAAATACGGAAGAAACTTCATGGGTATGGGCAGATTTCATTTGTATCCCGCATACATTGTCAAGTCTTTTAGTATCTGTAAAAGGAACTCCTGTTACTCCTGCCCCATGACGGCTAGGATTAATCCCAATAATAAATTTTCTTTTGTTGGAATCGTTGTAATATTTGTAATAAAACTTTTGCATCACCTGCATGGTTTCCGGGTTATCCAAATACGGATTAAGGACTTCGAAACCATCAGGAAGCCTTCCTGAATAGATTAAATTTTTATTAAACTCTATAACCTGTTCTGCAAAAGTTTTATTCATAGGCAAAATTATTTCAGAAAAACGAAATTATCCTGTTGCCCTGATGTTTCATCCTCTTCATCATCGTTCTCTTCATCATACTCTGATAGTTCTAATTCTATATCAATAAAATGAATATATAATCCACATAATTGCCCTTGTCCGTCATAGGCAAAGTAAACGGGATATACCCCATCTCCTACTCCGCTTGCGAATATGGGGATCTGATACTCTGTATTCGGAACTTTCCAATTGATCCAGTCTCCCAGGTCTCGTTGGTTCTTAGGATTTTCTTTATAGCTCTTTGCAAATAGTTCCGCAAAATAATCATCATAAATATTCGCTACATCAAGTTCTTCAATAAATTTTTCCACATAAGGAACAACTTCAGGATCTGTAATACAGGCTAAACCGGCATCTACATTAAACCCAAAAAAAGCGTCATCATTAACATCTTCGATATTTTCAATGCCTATTAATGCTTCTCTATAAAGAACAGGCTTTTCTTTAGTAAACTCAACTTTTACGGCTGCATAACGGTCTCCCCAATCTTCCAGCTTTACTACAGCAACAGTTACCGGAAAATCTCCCCTGGGCACCTCAACAAAGAAAGGCTGTTCTTTCTGATTCAGATATACGAGAGGGTCTCTTACAATTACTTTTCCTGATGGCAGGGAAACATTACCAATTTCCATAGTTTCCATCTTCTGCTCCATAATTTCGTCTGAGATAAAATAGGTTTCAATATCTACAGGAGATACAAGTTTATCCTTTATCTCTTCCCATTTTTGCATCCAGCTTTCGTTCATTGCTTTTATTTTATGAGTGAAGCTAAAGATACTATTCATTTACTGATTTTCAAAATCTGTATGGATAAATTAAAAGCCCCCATCCTGTAAATTACCGGATGGGGGCTATAAATCTATTTCAATTAAATTAATCCAAATTGTTCGAAATGATGAGTAAAATGTTTCTTATGCATCAGTTCCCACATCTCTTTATTGAGTTTTCCAAATACAAAGTTCATATGCTCTGCCTGCGGATTTTCTTTGTAGTACACCACAAACCTTTTCAGATTATCAATGAAAGACTGTTTTGCAGCTTCCAGATTCTTATGGGTAAGTTCCGGAAGGGAGCCATCCTGCGGTAAGAAAGGCGCTGTAAAATCTTTTGGCATGGCTCTATGGTTATAAAGAGAATCCTGCCATTTTTCAAGATGTTCTTCAGGGGTAAAGCATTTTTCTGCTTCTGGTTCTCCTATACTTACCAACACTGCCCGCTCTAAGTGTTCAATCATTTGCTGTGAAGACATTTTGCCCCAGGCAGCAGGTGTGCTTTCCGTTAATCCGCTTACTATTTTTTGAACGTTCTTCACATTCAGATCAATAAAAGGAGACTGTTTTGCCACCAATGTTAAAATTGTAGCTACACAAACTACTTCATCTCTTTGATTAACTACTTCAACCAGCCATTTCACTACTCCTGAAGGAATATTTCTTCCTTTTACGCCTCTGTTGATCTTTTCTTTCGCTGTCAGATAAACCGTAATGGTGTCTCCGGCGTATACAGGCTTGAAGAAACTGCACTCTTCCAGTCCATAATTTGCGATAACAGGACCTTTTTTACCGGAAACGAATAATCCTGCTGCTGCTGAAAGAATAAAGTATCCGTGAGCAACTGTTTTATCGAAAATAGTTCCCGTTAAACTTGTGGCATCGGTATGGGCATAGAAGTGATCCCATGAAACGTTTGAAAAGTTGACAATATCTGCTTCAGTAACAGTTCTTCCTGCTGTTTCCAGAGAGTCCCCAACTTCAACTTCTTCAAAATATTTCTGGAAAGGATGCTTATCTGAGAATTTTTTCTCAGCACCTTGCTGATAAATTTTAGTAATAGCTTTCAATACATCAGGAGATCCCTGAATGGCGGTTTTCTGCAGGAAGAAATGAAGGCCGCTTAAACCGCCCATTTCCTCACCTCCTCCTGCTCTACCCGGGCCACCGTGCATTAATGTTGGAAGTGGTGAACCGTGCCCCGTGCTTTCTTTAGCATTATCTCTGTTCAGAACAAAGATTCTACCGTGTTGAGAAGCCATTTTCCAAGAGGTTTCTGCAATGAAGTTTTCATCATGAGAAACAATAGATCCTACTAAGCTTCCCTTTCCTCTTTTTGCCAGAGCTGCTGCTTCTTCAGCATCTTTATATGGCATTAATGTAGATACAGGCCCGAAAGCTTCTACATCGTGAGAGATATTCTTCTCGAAAGGTTTATCATTCAAAAATAACTTAGGACTCATAAAGGCTCCGTTTTCATAGCTGGCATCTACCAACTCATGTTTACCGTCATAAATAAGTTCTGTTTCGGATTTTAAGATATTTACTTTTCTTAAAACTTCATCATATTGCTGTCTTCCTACCAAAGATCCCATTCTTGTTTCTCTGCTTAACGGGTTTCCGATCTTCGTTTGGTCTAAAGCTTTGGATAAAGCATTCTGAACATCTCCTATTAAATGCTCAGGAACAATAATTCTTCTGATCGCTGTACATTTCTGACCTGCTTTTGTGGTCATTTCATTACGGACTTCTTTGATAAATAAATCAAATTCGGGAGTTCCGGGTTTTGCTTCCAACCCAAGAATTGAGCAGTTCAGGGAATCTGCTTCCATATTGAAACGAACAGCATTTCCTGCAATGGATGGAAGTGATTTCAGTTTTCGCCCTGTAGCAGCTGAACCTGTAAACAGTACAGAGTCTCCGTCCTGAACATAATCCAGTATATTTCCGGGTTCCCCACAAACTAATTGTACTGCTCCTTCAGGAAGTACTCCACTTTCAATCATATCCTGAAATACTACATTGGTAAGATAGGAACCAAAAGGTGATGGTTTCACAATAGATGGTACTCCTGCTAACAATGATGTGGATAACTTTTCCAACATCCCCCAAACCGGGAAATTATAAGCATTGATCTGTACAGAAACGCCTTCACTCGGTGTCAAAATATGAGTTCCCAGATGGGTTCCATTAGCAGAAATCTTCTGAGTATCACCATCTACCCAAAACGGAGTGTTTGGAAGCATTCTCTTCGCTAATCCTGAATAGGTAAAGAAAGTTCCGAAACCTCCTTCAATATCTACCCAGGAATCAACATGGGTTGCTCCTGTTTTATATGATAATTCGTAATATTTTTTCTTTCTTTCTAAGAGGTAAAGCGCTACTTTTTTCAACATTTCTCCACGGTCGTAAAACGTCATTGAAGAAAGGTTTTTGTACCCTACAGTTCTGCCGTAATCAAGGGCCTGTTCAAAATTAAGGCCTTCAGTATCGGAAATAGCAACCTGCTCTCCTGTTACAGCATTGTATAGAGGAATTCCGGCTCCTGTTCCTTCTACCCATTGTCCGTAGATATAGTTTTTTAGTTTTTCCATATAGAATTTAATTTAACAATGTATCAATCTAACAGTTTACCAATGAGATTCCTCGCTTTGCTCAGAATGACAGATGCCTGCTATATTTTTACATTGGTATCTTTTAATATTTTAAATTTATTTCGGTTCCTGATACGGAAACAGCTTTACCAGTCCTTCGTATAAACTTCTGTGAAGAATGGTTGCATGATTGTCTGTTTCCATCATTTTATACTCTACTGTCCAGTTTTTCTTCCCTGCTTTTTTCAAAACATCATAAAAATTTTCTGCATCTTTTATCATCACAGGATGTTCTCCTTTTCCTACAGAAACATAAACAAACTTCTTAGTATCTGAAGATTTTGAAAGTAATTGAGGAGCCTGTTTTAAAAGGCTTTCGTCATCCCACCATAAACTTGGACTGATGATAAAATAATTGTTGAACATTTCCGGTTTCTTCAATAAAATCTCTGTGGCTACAAGTCCGCCAAGTGACTGCCCGAACAGATACTTTTCTGTTGTTTTAAACTGGGTTTCAACATAGGGTTTCAACTCTTTTTCAAAAAAGGTGATGAACTTATCAGAATGTCCTGTTGTAGGATAATCTTTCTGCAGATCCTTCAAATCTGTATGAAAAGTAAAATCTCTTTTCCTGTCTATATTGGCAATTCCTACCACAATGGTTTCCGGCATAGAATACATCTGATTAAAGAACTGCACCAATCCTGTAACGTGAATAAAATCTTCATTCATACTTCCATCCAGGAGATAAATAATTGGGTATGCTTTTGCTTTATCAAAATTTTGAGGAAGATAGATATTCAATGTTCTTTCTTCATTGAGTATTTTAGACTTCATTGTCCTCACTTCTCCTATTGTAAGCGGTTTTATCGTAACAGCTTGTGCTGACAACACACTGTTCATCGCCAACATCATGCTGCAAACTAGTGCAATTTTTTTAATCATATTTAATTGTATTAAACCTAACGGGTTCTCTTGTATACTATTACTTTATATCGTCCCAGATACTGTAATCAACAATTTTTGTAGGAGTCTGCTGAACATATTCTGTAAAAGGCTCACAAGGCAGGATAGCTTCTTTGCCTTCTCTTGCCAATTCCTGATAAAGTTTTGTTCCTTCGGTTTTCCAATGAATCATTTCATCAGAAACATCACGGATAATTTTTGCAGGACTTCCTACAATAAGTTTTCTCGGCTCACATCTGAAATTAGCAGGAACAAAAGCTAATGCTCCAACTATACTTTCGTCACCGATATAAGCTTTGTCCATTACCACGGAATTCATACCAATCAAGCAGTTCTTTCCGATATGCCCGGAATGAATAATCGCTCCATGCCCAATATGTGCTGATTCTTCTAAAATGGTTTCTATATTCGGGAAAACATGAAGCGTACAATTCTCCTGGACATTGGCTCCGTCTTTAATGATAATTTTTCCCCAGTCGCCACGGATAACTGCATTAGGACCGATATAGACTTCTTCACCTATTTCCACATTCCCGATAATCACTGCCTGCGGATGGATATAAGCAGAAGGTTTTATAATGGGACGGATTCCGTGATATGAGTAGATGTTCATAAAATTTTTATTAAAAATTTAATTTAACAATGTATCAATCTAACAGTTTACCAATGAGATGCTTCGACAACCTCAACATGACAAATGCATTAATTGTTACACTGATACATTATTATATTGTTACATTATTGAAAAAGTTATACTTTTTCGATGATCATTGCATATCCTTGCCCGACACCGATACAAAGGGTACACAATGCATATTTTTTATCCTGCTTCTGAAGTTCCATAGCTGCAGAACCAATGATTCTTGCTCCTGAAACTCCCAGCGGATGGCCAATGGCAATGGCACCGCCGTTTGGATTTATTCTTGCATCATCATCCTGTAAACCTAAACTTCTTGTTACCGCTAAAGCCTGTGCAGCAAACGCTTCGTTTAATTCTATGATATCCATATCATCAAGAGACAGGTTTAATCTCTTTAATAGTTTTTGAGTTGCTTCTACAGGTCCAATTCCCATGATTCTTGGCTCAACTCCCGCTACGGAAGATCCTAAAATTTTAGCTTTCGGCTTTAACCCATATTTTTTTACAGCTTCTTCACTGGCTAAGATTAAAGCTGCTGCCCCATCATTCATTCCTGAAGCATTTCCGGCTGTTACCGTTCCTTCTTTTCTGAAAGCCGGACGAAGCTTTGCTAATCCTTCCATAGAAGAAGCGGGTTTAATAAACTCATCTTTTTCAAAAACGATCGGGTCTCCTTTTCTCTGTGGAATTTCAACTTTCACAATTTCTTCTGCCAGTCTTCCGCTTTCCTGAGCTTTAGTAGCTTTTTGCTGAGACCAAAGGGCAAATTTGTCCTGATCTTCTCTGCTGATCTGATGCATATCTGCAAGATTTTCTGCAGTTTCACCCATTCCGTCAACACCGTACATTTCTTTCATTTTCGGATTGATGAACCTCCATCCGAAAGTGGTATCATACATCTGGCTGTCTCTCCCGAACGCTGCACTGGGTTTAGACATTACATAAGGAGAACGCGTCATATGCTCTACTCCGCCTGCAATATAGATTTCGCCCTCACCAGCTGCAATGGAACGGAAAGCATTGGCTACAGCAGACATACCTGAAGCACAAAGCCTGTTTACCGTCTCACCTCCTATTTTATAAGGAAGCCCAGCCAATAAAAGTCCCATTCTTGCAACATTTCTGTTATCTTCACCCGCCTGATTGGCACATCCGAAAATAACGTCTTCAATTTCTTCTACAGGAACGTGAGGATTTCTTGCTACTACTTCTTTAATAACAATAGCTGCAAGATCGTCTGCCCTTACTTCTGATAATCCTCCCTGTAACTTTGAAATGGGAGTTCTGACATAGTCTATGATGTATACGTTGTTCATAATATTTTTTAATATAACAATTTAGCAATGTAACAGTGTAACAATACTAGATTGATTGATTTTTATTTAAACTTGTACTTGATATTTTATATATATAATCTTTCCAATCTCTGTAATCTTAATTTCTAATTTTTCCTCAAAAGGATATGTTTTTAGAATGTTTACACAGATATAGCTAATATTTGGTTTTCCAGTTCTTTAGCTGCAATTTTAATTCTATTTACAAAATCGTTCTCGCTGTGGTTTTTTTTTGCTTCAAAAGCATTTGCTCCTATGCTTGTTTCGGAACGTAATAGTTGTTTTGCTATAACGAATTTTCTTTTTCCTCTAATAATTCACAAAATTCAGTTATATCTAAAGAAAATTGAACAGTTTTCTCAATTAATGAATTATTCTCGAAATTTATCATTTGTGTCGGAAATTAATTTATTTCATTATTGTTACATTGGTATACTGCTATATTGTTACATTGAACTTATAGTTCAGTTACTTTTTTCCCTATTTTGTAGACTGTTCCCACAAATTTTGCAATCAGCTCATTATTCTGATTGGTGATTTTAATATCATAAACAGCTGTTTTTCTGGTATCATTCACTAAAATACTTTCTGCTCTGAAGATATCACCTTCTTTTCCTGCTTTGGTAAAATTGATAATACAGTTCAGTGCTACTGCTGCATCCCCCGTGTTGTTGGAAGAAAAAGCTAACGCGGAATCTGCAAAGGCAAAAGTAACACCTCCATGAACTGTTTTAAGCCCGTTAATCATATCTTTCTTGATGGGCATTTCTATTAAACAGTAATTTTCTTTTACTTCAATCATTTTAATATTCATCCATTGGGAAAAATTATCCTGATTGAACATATAATCTGCAACTTGTCTTGGGTTCATTTCTACTATTCGTTTGTTATTTCTTCATATAATTCATCAGATAATCTATCGTAAATGCTCATGGTTTTACCAAAAATCACCTGTTCATATGAAAGATGGGTATCGGAATTGACAGAACTGTTTTCTTCTTCTTCATAAACTGCATTTAAATCAATCCCATTTTCATTGGCTAATCTATTAATCAATACTCTGTATTTTTCATTAAACTCTCCCAATAATTCCAGTCTTTCCTGACTTTCCATGGAAGAAGCTCTTTGGGTTAAATACTGTTTTTCAATAATAAGCCTTGTTTCCAATTCAGCTCTGAATTCTTCTATATTCATTTTTAATGTAGCAATATAACAACCTGGCAGAGTCCCAATAAATACGTTGATAAATTCAGCATTGTTATATTGGTAAACCGATACGTTGTTACATTTATTATAGTTTACGAAGTAAAGGACTTTGTCTGTACCTTTCTTCCTGATATTCATTGTAAAGGTTATGTAGGGTTTCAGAGATTTTGGAGTATCCGATTTCCTTCCCCCAAGCTAATAATCCTTTTGGATAATTTACTCCTTTCTGCATGGCCAGTTCAATATCTTCATCATTGGCAACGCCTAATCTTTTAGCTTCCACAGCTTCATTGATGAGCATTGAAATGATTCTTAAAAATATCTGTTGATAAAGCGCATCATCTTTCTGTGCTTCCGGTTTTACAACTCCTTCACTGTAATCATAAAAGCCTTTTCCTGTTTTTCTGCCATGAAGTTTAGCTTCAGACATTCTCTGTTGAAGTAAAGACGGTTTATATTTAGGATCATAGAAATAATCTTTATAAACCGTTGTTGTTACGGCAAAGTTAACATCCACTCCAATAAGATCCATTAATTCAAAAGGTCCCATTTTAAAGTTTCCTAGGGTTTTCATTGCTTCATCTACCTGTTCCGGTGTTGCAATGTTCTCCTCAACAATTCTTAAGGCCTCACCATAGTATGGACGGGCTATTCTGTTGACGATAAATCCGGGAATATCTTTAGCAATAACAGGAGTTTTTCCCCAGTCTTTCATGAGGTTGTATATTTTTTCAGGCAATGTTTTTTCTGTTAATAAAGAGGGAATGACTTCCACTAAAGGCATCAACGGAGCCGGATTGAAGAAATGAATCCCGATGAAACGCTCGGGTTTCTTTAGTTCTGCACCCAGAGAGGTGATAGAAATAGATGATGTATTGGAACCGATGATACAGTTTTCAGAAACGTGAGTTTCAAGTTCTGTAAACACTTTGGTTTTAATGTCTTTGTTTTCAATGATCGCTTCGATGACTAAATCAGAATCTTTTAAATCTTGCAATGCTTCGCCTTTTACGATATTGTTTCTGATCTCTGTTGCTTTTTCCTGAGAAATTTTACCTTTTTCAGCCAATTTCTGAAGGGTTTTCTCTAAACCTGTAAGTGCTTTATCTATTTGTGGAGCATTAGCATCGAATAAAACGACCCTGCATCCTGCTGTTGCAGCTACCTGGGCAATTCCAACACCCATGGTTCCTGCCCCAATAATTCCAATATTCATAGTTAAAAAAAGTAATGTAACAATGTATCAGTTTACCAATGTAACAATTTTATCAAAAAAATTGAATCCTGCCGAAGCATTGATTGGTAAATTGTTACATTGATAAATTGTTATATTAATCTTATTTTCCTTTATAATTAGGTTTTCTTTTCTGTAAAAAGGCGTTTACACCTTCAATGAAGTCTTCTGTTTCTGCGGCTTCCTGCTGAAGATCTCCTTCCAGTTCCAGTTGCTCTTTTAAAGTATTATTGTAAGAATTAGCAAATGCTTTTTTCGTTAATTTAATAGCTGCCGTTGGCATATTAGCCATTCTTTCAAGGATTTCCATTGATTTTGGGACAAATTCTTCTTCACTGAAAACCTCAGCTACAAGACCATAAGCTTTAGATTCTTCTGCAGATAGCTTTTTACCTGTAAATGCTAAATAATTAGCCAATTGTCTACCTAAAAGCTTCGGTAAAAAGTAAGTTCCTCCTGTATCAGGAATCAATCCGATATTGGAAAATGCCTGGGCAAAATAAGCTTTGTTATTGGCCAGCACGAAATCACAGATTAATGCCAGCATAGCACCAGCTCCTACTGCAGGACCGTTTACTAAAGCAATAACCGGTTTTTTGCAACGGGTAACTTCCAAAACCAGTGGGTTATAATAATCTACCACAATTTTTCTGATGATGTCATGATCGTGGTGTTCTTTGCCCACTGCAAAAGCTTCTTCCAGGTTTTGGCCGGAGCAAAAAGCTCTTCCTCTTCCGGAAATGGCAACACATCTTACAGTTTCGTCCTCACTGCATTCTTTAATGAAATCTTTCAGATCTGCTAAAGCCGGCTTTGTAAGGGCGTTCATTGTTTCCGGCTGGTTAAGATATGCTATTTTAAGCTTCCCGTCAAAATGCGATTCAATATCGAGTTGTGTATACATAGTTTATATTTTATATTTAACAATGCACTAATTTAACAATATAAATCAATGTAACCGTCTAACAATTTAACAATCTAGCCCTAACATTATTATGTTTTGCATAGTCCGTAAACTTTATAAATAAACTGATACTTTGATTTATTGTAACATTCATTCTAGTGACATTTAAAATAATCAAAAGGTTCCAGACAGTCTAAACATTGATACGAAGCCTTACACAAGGTTGATCCGAATCTGCTTATCTGCTTGGTATGTTCAGAACCGCAGCGCGGACATTTCTTTGGTTTTCCGATGTGATGCTCGTCTGCTCCTTTTTCAGGAGGCGTGATTCCGTAAGCACGGAGTTTTTCCCTTGCTTCATCCGTCAGCCAGTCTGTTGTCCAGATCGGAAACATTTTGGTTACTACTTTTGCTTCCCATCCGTTTTCTTTCATAATCTTAATAATGTCTTCCTCAATGGTAAACATAGCGGGACAGGCAGAATAAGTCGGCGTAATCGTTACTTCACAAGAGTTCTCACTGGTAATTTTCGCTTCTCTTACAATACCCAATTCCACAATATTGATTACCGGAATTTCCGGATCGGGAACCATTTCTAATATTTCTAAAGGATTTTTCAATCTTTTTTCTAATTTTTTAAACGCAAAATGCGCTAAGATTTTTTGAAAGCTAAATGTTTTTAAGTCCGCAAGGACTTTCCACTTAGCAAGGCCAACAAAGAACTACTTATTAATATTGCGACTTTAGGATTGTTACATTGGTAAGTTGCTACATTGTTCCATTCCAAGATTTACCAGGTACATCCAGGATATGCTCTCTGCATGTACTGAAGCTCACAAAGGATATATCCGAAATATTCTGTATGGTAACCAGTTCTTGATTTAGGCTGCATGAAAGGATTTTCAGGGTATTCCAGACCGAAGTCTGCAAAATCTTTCTTTGTAATCGCAAGGAATTCTTCATACAGGGGATCTGTGTTCGGAGCTATATTTAAAGCCACCAAATCATCTTCTCCTTCTGTTTTAGCAAAAAGACCTTTCGTATATTCCCAGATATTCTCAACAGCTTTTACCAAACGGGACTTACTTTCTTCTGTACCCTGAGCAAAAATTTTCATCCAGGATGCAGCGTGAGTATAATGATATCTTACTTCTTTTAATGATTTCTGAGCGATAGCGGCCAATTCTTCATTAGCAGAATTCGATAATGCTTCATACATCAGTTTCTGGTAAACAGAGAAAACATAAACTTTCAGAATTGTTTGAGCATAATCTTCATTAGGAAGCTCTGTCCAGTGTGCGTTAACGTATTCGTGCTCGTATCTTAAAAAGGCAATATCATCTTCACTTTTACCGTTGTCAATCACTCTTGAAGCGTAAACGTAAAAGTTATTCGCCTGACCTAGTTCATCCAACGCAATATTTGTCAATGCAATATCTTCCTCTAAGTAAGGACCTTCACCGCACCATTCAGACAGACGCTGTCCCATAATGAAACTATCGTCTGCTAGTTTTAATAAATAATTATATAATGGGTTCATTGTTTTTTAATTTTAAGGCAATTGGATGATAGACGGATAAAAAATAGACAAGTAATCTCTAAGGTCTTTTATCTATACATCTATTATCTCCAAGTCTCATTACATATTTTTTACGTCGTTTGGAATTTCGTAGAAAGTTGGGTGACGGTATAACTTGTCGTCAGCCGGGTCAAAGAATGCCTCTTTATCCACACCTTCCGAAGTCACAATATATTTACTTGGAACTACCCAAACAGAAGTTCCTTCTTTTCTTCTTGTATAAACGTCTCTTGCGTTCTGTAAAGCCATTTCTGCTGTTGGCGCCTGTACTATTCCAACGTGTTTGTGAGATAATCCCGGTTTAGTCTGAATAAACACTTCCCACATATCTAATTGACTCATTATTTTAATATTATTAATTAAATTATTCTACTTTTTTATAATTTTTTTTGTCACTACTGTATCTCCTGTTCTTATAACCATTACATACATACCCTTAACTAACTCTTTTAAATTTAATTGTACATTATAGTTATTAGATGAAGTGCTCACTAAAAGCTTCCCGGACAAATCATAAACTTTAATATCATTTATTCTATTTTCATTTTCACTTTGAATATGGATAATATCTGAAGCAGGATTTGGATATACAATAAACGAAGAATTTCTACTTAAACTTTGAGCAACTTCTTCGCTTCCCAAATTTTGACTACTTATATCAACAATATAGATTTCAGCACCTGATTCTTTTAATACATCCGTATTATAAAAGTTTGCTAAATAAAATAATTTATCATCTGTTGAAGCTAATTTATAAATTGATTCATTATTCCCAATCAAATGACCATTTGCATACAAATTGAATGGGTGAGTGCCCGAAACTGTTCCGTTAGATGTCCATATTTTATAATTTTGATATTGGTTGTTTAAGAAAAATAAATTATTATTAACACAATTAAAATTGTTAAACGCATGACCTCCATTATCCAAAGCAACTGGTTGGCTTATGCCATCAGTTACATATAATTTATCTTTTAAAATATATAATTTGTTTCCACAAATATTAAATTTAATATCTACAATACAGCAACTTGAAATTAGATTGGAAAAAACATTTGTACCTATTAAAGTTCCATCGGTAGAATATAATTTATAGGCATCTGAAGGATATGTTCCGGTATAATTAAATGCATAGAAATATAATTTATTGTTATAAACTATAGTTTCTCCTACCATACCCCCGCTAGACTGTGTGGATTTTGCTAATGAAGCTATCTGTGTTATGTTGTTCGGAGAAATACCATCTGATACTAAGATATTCTGATAGTAATTAAATTGGGAATTAACATCCTCTATTACTATAACAAATTTATTTCCTAATGTATTAATTATTCTTGGGATAATGTTATTTCCCTGTGAGTTATAAAAAGTTTTGAAAATTTGAGTTCCTCCCGTTGTTCCATCTGTTACCCAAATTGAATAGACATTATTAGTATCATATCCTGTAAAATAAACTTTACCATTTAGTGTAGAAGATTTATATCCGTTCCCACCAACAATTTGAACATCATGTATTTTATTAGTTCCAGATTGTGTTCCGTCAGTTCTCCAAAGTCTGCTTGCACCGGTAGTATTATTTGCACCATCATCTGCGCCAAAAAGAACATTATTTCCGTCTAGTGTCATAAAGTAAGGATCTTCATTTAAAGAACCTTGATTAAACGGTGACAAATCTTTGATTAGATAAGTTCCCGCTTCAGTACCATCAGTTACACAAGGCTCGTATCCAGATCCAACATTACATCTAAAGAATGCTCTATTACCATTTTTGAAGAAATAATTATTATCACCTGTAAAAACTGTAGAATATTCTCCAATATTCATATCCTTTAACAACTTTGTATTTGATACTGTTCCATCTGATATAAACAGCTCCATTCCTTCATTAAAACTATTTCCGAAATAGATTAAATTATTA
Organism: Chryseobacterium bernardetii; assembly: GCF_003815975.1. Lineage (NCBI taxonomy): Bacteria > Pseudomonadati > Bacteroidota > Flavobacteriia > Flavobacteriales > Weeksellaceae > Chryseobacterium > Chryseobacterium bernardetii. Next base: position 1,832,184 of record NZ_CP033932.1, on the reverse strand, counting down.
TTTAAGGAAATACTTGCATTAATATCAGACGAAAATCTGTGATGGATATCATCTAAAATTGTTGATGAATTTGTTGAAAAATTATACTTAAATAATTCTAGGCCATTTTTCTTATTTTTTCCATTTAAAATAATGGTATCATTATATTCTAAGGCATTTAAGCTGTATCCACTGTAATTTGAAATTAAAGTAATATCTGAAATATGTTTTGTTCCGCTAATAGTTCCATCAGATATATAATGGTCACTATTGTTATTTCTGAAAATAAGATAATTATTTCCAGAAGAATTACTAATAATAGTTGCATTAGACAATACTGGTATAACTGAAGATAAGCTCACTGTGGTTGATGCTGTTCCCTCTGAAATCCAAATTGATGTGTTAAATGAAGAATCAGTTGCTTCAAAATATAATTTATTATTAAATACTCGTAGAGGCTTACTATATGCACTAACTGATGAATAAGGTGGAGTATTAAATAATGGATTAGTATTTGCAACAGTTCCATCACTAGACCATAATTGAAATCCTGATGTAGTATTCATACAAAATATCAATTTATTTTGCAAAATTACCGGATCAAAATAATTGATATTAACAAAATTTTTCACCAATTGTGTTTGCGTACCATCATATTTCCAAAGCCCTTTCTGGTTTGTACTTTGCTGACCTATAAAATAAATATTATTATTATATACAATTGGTTTTAAATTTATACCACTTGTTGAACCTATAAAAAAATCAAAAACTTGTACTGTTCCATTTTCAGTACCATTACTTTTCCATAATTCCATCCCCGTGATACCATCATTAGCAAGAAAATATATTTCATTATTAAAAACGAATGGGTGCATTACATTTGAATTCCCATTTAGATTAATCTTCTTAACAATCTTAGTACCTGCTTCTGTTCCATCTGTCACCCAAAGATCATTTGAATTATTAACATAACTGGTAAAAAACATCTTATTACCCAAATTAATGGAATTATCAATATTCGTATCATAATCTGTATTAATAATTTTTACAAGGGATGTTCCGTTTTCAGTACCATCACTTCTCCACAATTGTCGATTATTATTACCAATTAAGTTAGAACTTGCAGTAAATAATAATATTCCATTTAATTCTTTAAAAAAAGAACTACTACTAATTGACCCATAATTTGTATTTATATTTTTTACTAAGCGTGGTATACTATTTAAATCATCTTTAATATATAGCTCTCTATCATTATATACGCTTGCTGAGAAATAAATTTTATTACCAATCTTGGTTAAATGATCTGGCTCGCTATCACCACCAAAATTAGTTTCAAGCAAAGTTGAATTTATACTTTGCCCAAAAAACAATGAATTAATAAAAATAATAATTAAAGCTAGAGTATTTTTCATGATTATTGACTGGTTATTTTATTAGCGCGCTTTACTGAGATTCTGTTTCTCCGCAAAAGCAGCTGCAGCTTCTTTCACCCACGCATTTTCTCTCTGAGCTTTTCTCTTGGTTTCAATACGCTTTTTATTGCAAGGACCATTTCCTTTCAGGATTTCCATGAACTCATCCCACGGAAGTTCTCCGAAATCGTAATGTTGCCTTTCTTCATTCCATTTTAAATCTTCATCCGGAATGGTTAATCCTAAGAATTCAGCCTGAGGAACGGTAACGTCAATAAATCTCTGACGAAGACTGTCATTACTTTCTCTTTTCACTCTGTAATTCATAGAGATTTTAGAATTTGGTGAGCTGTCATCGTTGGGTCCGAACATCATTAGAGCCGGCCACCAGAAACGGTTTAGTGAAGCCTGGGCCATTTCTTTCTGTTGCTTGGTACCACGGCACAGCGCCATCAGGATTTCATACCCTTGTCTTTGGTGGAAAGATTCTTCTTTACAGATCTTCACCATCGCTCTTGAGTATGGCCCATAAGAGTTCCCCATCAGCATTACCTGGTTCATGATAGCTGCTCCGTCAACCAACCAGCCAATAGCACCAATATCTGCCCAGCTTAACGTTGGGTAATTGAAAATACTTGAGTACTTTGCTTTTCCTTGCAGCATATCCTCATAAGTTGCATCTCTGTCTGCTCTGATGCTTCCGTCTCCCAAAGTTTCAGTAGCAGAATAAAGGTATAAACCGTGACCTGCTTCATCCTGAACTTTAGCCAGAAGAGCCATTTTTCTTCTCAATGAAGGGGCTCTGGAAATCCAGTTGGCTTCCGGAAGCATTCCAACAATTTCAGAATGCGCGTGCTGTGAGATCTGACGAACCAATAGTTTTCTGTAATCATCCGGCATTACATCTTTCGGCTCTACTTTATTTTCTTCGTGAACGTATTGAACAAATTTTTCTAAATCCATAATTTTTTCAATTTAACAATGTATCAGTCTGGCAATGTACCAATGATTGTTATATTGGTAAATTGCTATATTGTTACATTAATTTTTAAACATCATAATTAAGCATCACCACATTTGTTGTCGGGTGACATTGGCAGGTAAGAACGTAACCTCTGGCTACTTCTTCTTCGGTAAGCGCGTAGTTTTTCTCCATGAAAACTTCTCCTTCCAAAACTTCCGCTTTACACGTACAACACACGCCTCCTTTACATGCAAAAGGTACAGGAAGATTGTCTTTCAATGCTTTATCTAAGATACTCTCTTTTTTGGAATTCAGGTGAAATGAATATTCATCATCATCTATAATAACTGTTACCATACTTTCAATATTGGCAATAGCCTTGAATTCTTCACTCATTTCCTCCGTATTCTCTTCGTCAGGAGCTGTAAAATATTCGAACAGAACCTGAATAGCGGGTACTTTTTTATCTTTTTTCAGATAATCTGCAATGCCTTTAATCATTTCTGAAGGGCCACAGATAAAATAAGTGGATTCTTTTACATCTATATCCGTGTATCTTTCGAAAAGCTGGTCTAATTTTTCAGGAGAAATTCTTCCCTCAAAAACGGGATCTTCGTGTTTTTCACGGCTTACCAGATACACTACTTTAAGCCTTCCATTGAACTGTTCTGCCAGCTTATCAATTTCAGCTTTTCTCAAAACATGATTCATACTTCTGTTACTGTAAAACAGATAAGCATTACTGTTAGGTTCCTGATAAAGGCTTTCTTTGATATTGGACAAAACCGGAGTAATTCCACTTCCTGCAGCTAAACCAACATATGTTTTCACATTGGTTGGATGATAAGAAGTATTAAAATTTCCCATTGGAGGCATTACTTCCAGCATTTCATCCATATGAAGATGCTCATTGAAATATCCTGATACCTTTCCGTTTTCAAGCAACTTCACCAAAACTTCCAGGGTATTGCTTTTTTCGCTTGGGGCATTGCAGATAGAGTAAGAACGTCTTTCCTCGTTTCCGTTAATCATCATTCGGAAATTAAGGTACTGTCCTTGTTTGAACCTGAACTTGTCTTTCAGTTCTTCAGGAATCTCTACGGCAACATTTACCGCATCGGGAGTATCCTTCTGAACCTTTACAGTTTTAAGTTTATAAAATGAATTCATTATTTTTTTAGTATTCTATTAATTTTTCCACCTTCACACTTCGGCAAACTGTCTTGGGCATGAACTTTTACTTTTGTTGTGATGCCTACTCTCTTTTTTATTTCGTTTTCAATATTTTTTCCGAAGCTTCCGACAAAATTAAAATAATCATCGGTATTTGCTTCTATTTTCTGAGACCTTACCAATTCATCATCAATTTCAACATCAATATCCAGAGCTACACACATCTGTTCCTTTTCAACAGGGGTTAGATAATAATTGGGCACTACCCCTTTTATATGTGAAAATGCATCTTCAATCTGGCTTGGATATACATTTACACCTCTTACAATGAGCATATCATCTGCTCTGCCTACAATCGGTTTCATCTTCACCATGGTTCTTTTGGCGTTTTCATCATAGTACAGACTTGTAATATCGTTCGTCCAATAGCGCAGAAGCGGCATTGCTTTTTTGGTTAATGTTGTAATCACCAGTACTCCTTCTTCTCCGAAAGGAACCGGCTCTTTTGTAATCGGATCCAGAATTTCAGGGTAAAAATGATCTTCCCAAATGTAAGAACCACCTTTTTCCTCAAAATCTTCCATGGAAACTCCAGGGCCGATAATTTCACTTAGTCCGTAAATATTAGTTGCATGAACACCTAATCTTTCTTCAATGTGGCCTCTTATAATTTCCGTCCAAGGTTCTGATCCTAATACAGCGTACTTCAGGCTGATTTCATCGGCAGAAATTCCTCTTTTAGCAAATTCATCAGCTATTGTCAAGGCATATGATGGTGAGCAGCAGATGACTTCCGGTTTAAAATCTACAATAAGATCTACCTGTCTGGACGTCATCCCTCCCGAAATAGGAAGCACACTCATCCCCAGTATTTCCGCACCATAATGAAGTCCTAATCCGCCTGTAAAAATCCCATAACCATAAGCGTTATGTAATTGCATTCCCGGTTTAGCTCCGGCAGCATTCAGTGACCTGGCTACTACTTCACTGAAAAGATCTATATCTTCTTTGGTATATCCCACCACAGTTGGCTTTCCTGTAGTTCCGCTTGAACAGTGAATCCTCTGAAGTTCAGTCTTAGGAACTGTAAATAAACCGAACGGATAATGGTCTCTCAAGTCCTGCTTGTAAGTAATAGGAAGTTTCGTGATATCCTCAATGGTCCTTATATCCTGTGGAGATATCTGCAATTCATCAAATTTTCTTTTATAAAATTCCGACTTCTCGCTCAGATAACCCATCAGGTTCACCAACCGCTCGGATTGAAGCTGTCTCAACTGACCCAGCTCCAGATATTCAACTGAAAAATCCATAAAACTAACTAACATTTGTTAGGTGTAAATTTAACAAGATTTTGGAATCTGGCAAAATTTTTATGATTTTCGTCATATTTTGAACGATTCTAAATAATTAATTCTAGAAAGATTAAGGTATAACCACAAAGTTTTAAGAATATCAATTGAAAAGCACATATGCCATTCAGAGCGGAACCAAGTGAAGCGTGGAATCTAAGCAAATCAGAGAACAAATGAAAATGACAGAGATTCTTCCTTCATCAGAATGATAAAAGGGTATGTTATCTATTTTGATTTCCTAAAAGTCCATAAAGGATTTTATCCCTTATCTCATCCGTAATTTCATCGGTAGAATCACTGCTTCTCTTAAACCAGAAATAAGAATTATTTAAGGTATGAAGAATAAACCTGGTAGTAAATGACGGTGATTTCAGTTCCCAGTTTTCAGCCTGGTAGATTTCGGAAATTAGCTTTTCCACTTCCTGCTGATACCTTTTTCTCAGTTCCACAAATTCAGGAAGTTTTTCTTCCAGATGTCTCCATTCTATGGAATAAATATGGGTAACATCACGGTTTTTAAGAACAACAGATAAATGCTTATCTAAAAATAAATTCAGTTTTTCTTTTGGAGCAATATCTGTATTTTTTACTTCCTGAAGCTCATCGAAAAACTCCTGTGCAATCCCAAAACAAATCCATTCCAGAATTTCTTCTTTTGAACGGATATGTGCATACAGTGATGCGGCTTTGATATTTAGCTTCGTAGCCAGATCTCTTACCGAGCTCCCCATATATCCTTTCTCTTTGAAAAGTTCTACGGCTACATCTAATATTTTTCTTTGTTTTTCTTTAAGTTCCATTTGTAAAAATGCAAAAGTAGTTATTCTGAAATAAACTGAATATAAAAGAGAAATTAATTCGTTTCAAATCTGTGTTTTTAATTCTCAGGTACATGACTGACGGAATGTTCATCAAATTCAAAGAAAATTATAGAGAATCGGAAATTTTGTCAAGTTAAATAATCGTTAAAAATACATAATCCGGAAATTTTGTCTATATTTTTTGTAAATTTAATAATTGAACAGTTTTTGCGATACAGTCATCGATTACATGATTAAATAATTGATAGGCATTAAGAAACTGAGCCTTAAAATTTAGTTTCTTGATGTTTTTTAAAAACTAAACTTTGAACGAATCATTAACAAAAATATAGAAAATATGAACTTAAACCAATATACTGTAAAATCACAGGAAGCCATCCAGGCAGCACAGCAAGTAGCCATGGAATTTGGCAACCAAAGTATTGAACCTCAACATCTCCTTGAAGGAATTTTTCAGGTGGATGAAAATATATCGCCTTTTCTATTAAAGAAATCTGAAGCAGATGCTAATTTAGTAAGAGAGCGAAACCGTGAAAATTTAGAAAAGCTTCCAAAGGTACAGGGAGGAAATATCTATTTATCACAATCAGCAAACAAAGTATTGCTGGATGCACCCAACATCGCAAAAAAAATGGGTGATGAATATGTAACGATTGAACACTTATGGCTGTCTCTTATAGAAACCAGCTCTGAAGTTTCTCAAATGTTGAAAGACATGGGAGTAACCAAGAAATTACTGGAAGGAGCCATTAAAGAATTGAGAAAAGGAAGCAAAGCCACTTCTGCAAGTTCAGAAGAAACATATCAATCCTTAAATAAATATGCTAAAAACTTCAACGAGTTAGCCGCTGAAGGAAAGCTGGATCCTGTAATCGGGCGTGATGAGGAGATTAGAAGAGTATTACAGATCCTTTCCAGAAGAACAAAGAACAACCCTATCCTTATTGGGGAGCCGGGTGTAGGTAAAACGGCTATTGCAGAGGGAATTGCTCACAGAATTATCAGCGGTGACGTTCCTGAAAACCTGATGGATAAAACATTATATTCACTGGATATGGGAGCTTTGATCGCCGGAGCAAAATATAAAGGTGAGTTTGAAGAGCGTCTGAAATCTGTAGTAAATGAGGTTATCAAATCTGATGGCCAGATCATTCTTTTCATTGATGAGATCCACACTTTAGTAGGTGCCGGCGGAGGTGAAGGTGCAATGGATGCTGCCAACATTTTAAAACCAGCCCTTGCCAGAGGTGAATTAAGAGCTATTGGAGCAACCACTTTAAATGAATACCAAAAGTATTTTGAAAAGGATAAAGCTTTGGAAAGACGTTTCCAGAAAGTAATGGTAGAAGAGCCGGATACTGAATCTGCTATTTCTATCCTTCGTGGAATTAAAGATAAATATGAAGCTCACCACAAAGTAAGAATTAAAGATGAAGCGATTATTGCCGCTGTTGAAATGTCCCAGAGATATATTTCAGACCGATTTTTACCGGACAAGGCAATTGATTTAATTGATGAGGCTTCTGCTAAGCTGAGAATGGAAATCAATTCCAAACCTGAAGAACTGGATGTTTTAGACAGAAAGCTGATGCAGTTGGAAATTGAATTAGCAGCAATTTCAAGAGAAGGCAACCAAACAAAAATCGACCATTTAAAAGAGGACATTGCTAAAATTTCTGAACAGAGAAATGAAATCAATGCAAAATGGCTGAAAGAAAAACAGAAAAGTGAAGATCTTACCCAGATCAAAAAAGATATTGAGTCTCTGAAATTAGAAGCAGAAAGAGCTTCAAGAGCAGGTGACTATGCTAAAGTAGCGGAAATCCAATATGGAAAACTTCGTGAAAAAGAAGATGAGCTTGCCAAAGTGGAACTTGAAATGCAGAACCATCAGAATGAGTTAATCAAAGAAGAGGTAACTTCTGAAAATATCTCTGAGGTGATTGCAAAATGGACAGGTATTCCTGTAACTAAATTGCTGCAATCTGAAAGAGATAAGCTCTTGAACCTGGAATCTGAGCTTCATCACCGAGTTGTAGGACAGGATGAAGCAATCCAGGCTGTAGCTGATGCCATCAGAAGAAACAGAGCGGGATTGAGTGATGATAAAAAACCAATCGGATCATTCCTATTCCTGGGAACAACCGGTGTTGGTAAAACGGAACTTGCAAAAGCACTGGCAGAGTTTTTATTTGATGATGAAAACAACATGACCAGAATTGATATGAGTGAATATCAGGAACGCCACAGTGTCTCCAGATTGGTAGGAGCGCCTCCGGGATATGTTGGGTATGATGAAGGCGGACAATTGACGGAAGCAGTCAGAAGAAGACCTTATTCTGTAGTCCTTTTGGATGAAATTGAAAAAGCCCACCCTGATGTTTTCAATACTTTGTTACAGGTTTTGGATGATGGACGTCTTACGGATAATAAAGGACGTGTAGTGAATTTCAAGAATTCAATCATCATTATGACTTCTAACTTAGGTTCTCATTTAATTCAGGAGAATTTTGAAAATCTAACTGAGGAAAATCAGGATGAGATTGTGGATAAAACCAAAGATGAAGTTTTTGATTTATTGAAGCAAACATTACGTCCGGAATTCCTGAACAGAATTGACGAGATTGTACTCTTCCAGCCTTTAAGAAAGAAAGAAATCGGAAAAATAGTTCAGTATCAGCTGAGAGGGTTCAATGATATGTTAGCAAAACGTAATATCATTATGACATTCACTCAGGATGCAGTAGATTATCTGATGGAAAAAGGATATGACCCGGCATTCGGAGCCAGACCTTTAAAAAGAGTGATCCAACAGGAAGTGCTGAATAAACTGTCTAAAGAAATCCTTGCAGGAAATGTAAATGATGGTGACAGAATTACCCTGGATTACTTTGTAGAAACAGGATTGGTATTCAGGCCAACTGAACAATAAAAATAAAGTAGTTTTTTTCATATACATTAATTTTTGTAGATAAGTGCTGTAGAGAGAATCTGCGGCACTTATTTTTTTTAAACCCTTGAAAGCACCAAAGCCGGCTATGAAGGAACAGCAATCCGAAAGTAAAGTATGATCATCAAATATCTTTCTATTTTATATCTTAATAACGTGAAATATTATTAAATTTATCATCCAAACAAATTAATAACTTAAACAAAATCAGTATGAAAAAGTTAAAAAGACAAGAATTAAAGACCATTTCAGGCGGATTACTTCTTCCAATTATTGAATGTGATGAAAACTGGAACTGCCCTAACGGCTTATGCTGTACATCAGGAATGATCTGCAGGGATCCTAGAAAATACCCTTGTATTTAAAAAGTAGAACGGAGAATAATTCTCCGTTTTTTTTGTAAAAAGCTATTTAGTTTTATCTTTTTCTTCTTATTATGCAATCCGTAAAAATACGGTAAAAATAACAGTGTAATTCCCTATTCCCTACTTTAATTTCTAACATTTTTTTTACGAAATTTGCAGAAATACGGATATTCCTTTATAAAACTAAGTTATGAAAACAGAATCTACTAAAAACAACGGTTCAATGTCAAATGAACTGATTAAAGTTCTTATTGACAATTACCGGCAGAACCAAATGAATGCCATCAACAAAACCATGGGGATAACTGATTCTCAATCTATATGGTTTGACCTTCCTAAACTTAAGAACTTCATTAACCAGATAGAAGATGAAGCCCGTAAAATAAATCCTGAATGTACCCAGGAAGATTTGGGAATCAGATTTTACTATGCTGCCTATCCGAAAATTGAGAATTGGGATATCATGGAGAGCCATCCTGTCCCGGAAGAATATTCTGAAAAACATACCCTTGTAATGATCCCTACCCTGAAAAAAGAGAGCGAAGAAGGTGAAATTGTTAATTACGACTTTCATGCTTTACAAAACTCAAACGGAAAACCAGTAAGCACAGCGCTGTACGCCCGTGGAAAAAACCCATCTCCTGAAGGTCTCGGAGAAAATCAGGGAACTCTATCCCCTCCTGCAAGTTCAATGGGAATGTTTTAGTATTAATCAAAAGAAATTTATTATAAACAATGACTGAATTCCAAAGGTTTTTCTCACAATTTATGTACACTGGAGAGGCTATCGCTGCTTTGGTATCCATTATTTATTTTAACCGTGAAAAAAAACTGCATTGGAAACTTTTCGCATTATATCTTATTGCCATTTTTCTATGCGAATCATCCGTAAAATGGTTTGAGAAGGCTCTCCGTATCGATAGAATTATTTTTTACAACTACTTTGTAATGCCATTGCAGTTTATTTTCTTTTACTGGTTATATGCCATAAAGTCTTTGAAAAAACCCAAACTGTTCTATATCTTCTCTTTGTTATATTTTGCTGCGTTTATTCCACAAATATCATTCTTTGTAGAAAGAAAAGTTGTGTATGCTCCCAACTACACTTTAGGATGTATATTTCTGATGATTCTTGTAGTGATGGAATATTATAAACAGGTTAATTCAACGGAAATCCTAAAATTCAGTACCAATAGGATGTTTTATATCAATCTGGGTAATACTCTTTTTTATATAGGAACACTTCCGTTTATGACATTCATGTCTCTTCTTTGGGAATATAGAGATATTTGGGATCTTTATTTTGCTTATTTTCAGGTTTCCGGAACAATAATGTATCTTTTATTCGCAAGTTCATTTATATGGGGAAAGCAGAATTAATAATTACAATCATTCTTTTTAATACATTCTTTGTAATGTTTGCCGTTGCTGTGGCCATCTATATCAGGAACTACAGGCAGCGAAAGAAAGAATATCTTAATGAGATGGAAATGAAAAACGAGATTCACCAGAGAGAACTCCTCTCTACCCAACTGGAGATCCAGCAGGCTACCATGCAGCAAATAGGAAGAGAGCTGCATGATAATATCGGGCAAAAGCTGACACTGGTGAGTTTATATGTTCAGCAAATGCTTTATGAGAACAAGGTCCCAGAAGCCAGTGATAGAATTGATCAGGTCTCACAGATCATTAATCAATCTCTACAAGATCTTCGAAGTCTTTCAAAAACATTAACAGATGATAATATCAGCCAGAAAGAAATTGTAACCTTAATTCAGGAAGAAGTTGATAATACCAATTCACTAAAGAAATGTCTTATCAGTTTTGAGCATAATTTTGACCAGTTGGACCTTGGCTTTGTTCATAAGAATCTATTACTGAGAATCACTCAGGAGTTTATACAGAACAGTATAAAACATTCTCACTGCAAAAATATTTTCATCAGTTTAAATACTTCTGAAAACATACTTTGGGAACTTACTATTCGGGATGACGGAATCGGATTTGATGCTACTCAGACAAAGTCAAACGGAATTGGTCTCACCAATATGAAAAACAGAGCGGAAATCATTGGTGCCGATTTCCTTCTTGAAAGTGAAAAGAATGCAGGTACCCAAATTAATATCACCTTAAAAAAACAGTCATGAAAAAAACAATTGTAATTGTTGACGATCATATCCTTATTGCAAAGGCCCTTGAAGGTATTATTGGTAACTTCAGTGAGTTTGAGGTTATCTACGTCTGTGAAAGCGGCAAAGATCTGATTCAGAAATTTGAAGAGGGAAATACCATTCCGGATATTATTCTCATGGATGTAAGTATGCCGATTATGGATGGTTTTGAAACGGCAGCCTGGGTTACCAAAAACCACCCGGATATCAAGATAATGGCACTCAGCATGCAGGGTGACGATAACAGCGTTATTAAAATGATTAAAAACGGAGCAAAAGGTTATCTTTTAAAAAATACCCATCCAAAAGGTCTGGAAACAGCCCTTACGAGACTCAATACAGATGGTTTCTTTTATCCTGAGTGGGCTTCAAAGATTATATTCTCCAATCTCAATAAAACGGATATTGAAACAACAATAAAGATCTCCGACCGGGAAAAAGAATTTTTAAAATATACAGTTACAGAGCTGAGTTATAAAGAAATTGCAGACAGAATGTGCTGCAGCCCCAGAACGGTTGAAAGCTACCGTGACCAGTTATGTGAAAAGCTGGATTTAAAAACCCGTGTAGGTTTAGCTGTATTTGCCATTAAAAATGGCTTTGCCAACTAAAAACAAACTAAAAATTTTTCTATTAAATAAATTTAGTTACTAATTATTTACATAAAAACAGTATTACAAATAAAAATCAAAAAGCATTTTACTAAATTAAATAAAATACAATAAAATAAACAAATGTTTAAAATACACGTAATAAAAAAATGTAATTTATATAAATAATTCAACAAAATTACAAAAATAACTTGCATATCAATTTTTAAAAATATAATTTCACATCCTCAATTAAAAAAATTTGGATATGAAAAAACTATTTTTTGGAGCTCTTATGCTCAGCTTGATGACGGCATGTAACAATGATAGTGTTACCAATCAAAATGAAGCTCCAGCTCAAGAGCCTGCAGTGTCTGCCGGAATAGCACAAAGGGGATGTGCTTCCGAAGAAATAAGACAGGAGGCTTTGAAAAACAATCCTGAACTTAAACAAAGATTTACAGATCTGGAAATCAATACCGAAAACTTCGCCAAGGCTGTGAAATTTGGGAAAGTGCTTGCCGATGGTACTGTAGAAATCCCTGTAGTTGTAAATGTTATTTACAAAACCACTGCAGAAAATGTTACTGATGCAAGAATAGCTGAACAAATTGAAGTATTAAATGCCGACTATTCCGGTACAAACAGTGATGTCAGTAAAATCCCTTCTGAATTTGCCCCTGTGAGTTCAGGCGATACAAAAGTAAAATTCAGACTGGTAAATACCGTTAGAAAATCTACTTCTAAAACAAGCTGGTCTACTAATGATGACATGAAAAAGGCTTCCAAAGGAGGTATTGATGCCACTAACCCTACCAACTACCTGAATATATGGGTTGTAGGAAAAATGACAAGCCAAGGCCGTACTATTCTTGGATACGCTACATTCCCGGAATCTGCAGGATTATGGAATGACGGTGTTGTAATTGGAGCACCATATTTTGGTAAAACAGGAGCCTCCGCACCATTTAACCTAGGAAGAACTGCAACACACGAAGTAGGACACTATTTAAACCTAAGACATATCTGGGGAGATGCTAATTGCGGAAATGATCTTGTAAGCGATACTCCAACTCAAACAACAGCCAATTATGGAAAACCTACATACCCACTATACAATACATGTAGCGGAGTACAGAGATCTGTAATGTTTATGAACTATATGGATTATGTTGACGATGGTGCTATGTTTATGTTCTCTGCAGGACAAAAAACAAGAATGCAGTCTGTAGTTGCAACTACCGGAGCAAGAGCCGGATTGAGAGTTTACTAACAAATACAATTCTAAATATCTGAAATCTATCTCAATTGAGATAGATTTTTTTATGTCTTAGCTTCTTCACTCCCATGAGCAGACTGCTCAAAACAGGTATAAAATTGAAAATACTGCATTTCCAGAAAATCCAGCCAAGAACAACAGAAATACTTTTTATAGTATAAACATATTCTGTAAGACCAGTTCTAAGACTAATTAATATAAAAAATTTTTATTAAAGATTAAAAATTTCAAAATTATTTTCACCTTACAATACACTTAAAAGTGAAATATTAAACGCTAATCTGAATTTGATTAAAATTTAAAATTAAACAACTTTAATTAACATTTATTCAAATAATAAACCATTACCATGAATATTTATTAAATATATAAAGAAATAATTTGCATATTATTTTTAAAAAATATAATTTCACGCCTTCAACCACATTATATTATAACGATATGAAAAAACTCTTTTTTGGAGCTCTAGTTCTGAGCTTTATGGCAGCCTGTAATAATGACAGCGTGGCCAATCAAAATGAAACACCAACAAATTCGGAAGCTATGCCAACTGCTTTAACGGCTACCCAGAGAAAATGCCCATCAGAAGAAATAAGACAGGCGATGCTTCTGAAGAATCCTTCACTCAAGCAAAAAATAGCAGATATTGAATCCAGTACCGAAAGATTTACAGAAAATCTTAAAGTAGGAAAAGTACTTGCGGACGGAACAGTAGAAATCCCGGTTGTTTTTAATGTAATCTACAATACTTCCACTCAAAATGTTTCTGATGCAAGAATAGCGGAACAAATTGCAGTACTGAATGCTGATTATGGTGCTACTAATTCCGACATCACTAAAATTCCTTCAGCATTTCAGCCTTCAGCTGCAGGAGATGTAAAAATCCGCTTCAAATTAGTAGCTACCAACCGTAAACAGAATACAAAAACCGGCTGGAGATCTGATCTTGAAGAAATGAAAAAAGCAAGTACAGGAGGTATTGATGCTACTGATGTGAACAAGAACCTGAATATATGGGTTGTTAATTCAATTCTTGACGAAAACAGCCAGCCTGGAACTTTAGGCTACGCTTACTATCCGGAACATGCAGGACAATGGTACGATGGTCTTGTAATAGGATATCAGTATATAGGAAAAACCGGCGCTTCAGCTCCTTTCAACTTAGGAAGAACAGTAACGCATGAAGTAGGGCATTACTTAAACCTTCCACACCTTTGGGGTTCATCTGATGTAGGCTGCCAAACAGATTATTCTAATGATACCCCGGCTTCACCTGGTCCTAACTACGGAACTCCTACCTATCCGCTGAACAGAGTTTGTGGAGGAGTAAGCCGTTCTCAGATGTTTATGAACTATATGGACTATGTAGATGATAAGGCAATGTTTATGTTCTCTGCCAACCAAAAAACAAGAATGCAGGCTGTAGTATCTGCAGCCGGGCCAAGATCTGGATTAAGATAATCAACAATATCTGTTGAAATATTATAAAAATATTAAAATAGTCTATCTCAATTTTTGGGATAGATTTTTTTAATATTTTTACGCGATTTAATTTCAGCACCGTTAATGATGAAAAAAATAGCATTAGCATCAGGAATACTATTGCATTTATCCTGCATTAAAGCTCAGGACAGCATCCAAACCAGAAATCTCAGGGAAGACCTAACATTGATTAACTCAGGACTTTCTATTCAGGAAAAAACACCGTTTTTTAAGAAGGAATGGGTAAAAAAATCTGTAGCACCTGCTATTCTTTTTACTGCAGCCACAGCCACATGGGGAGAAAAAGAAAATATCCGCGAAGTAAGAAACCGGTATCTCCCCAACTTCAAAGTTAAATATGATGATTATCTTCAGTACGCTCCTGCCGTAGCTGTATACGGATTAAAACTGGCCGGTGTAAAGGGAAGAAACAATATTGGAAGAGCAACTTTATCCTACGGTGCCAGCTTAGTGATTATGGGGATTCTTGTAAACTCCATCAAATATACTGCAAAAGTTGAGCGTCCGGATGGGTCTAAAAATAATTCTTTTCCTTCAGGACATGCTGCTATGGCTTTTACCAATGCCAGTTTTCTTCATAAAGAATATGGAATGGTAAACCCAGCTTACAGCATCGCCGGATATGGTTCTGCTACTATTACAGGACTTGGACGAAATTTAAATAACAGACATTGGGTGCCGGATATCCTTGCCGGAGCCGGGATCGGGATCATATCAACAGAACTCGGATATTTCTTTATTGATAAAATTTATAAGAACAAAGGTGATAATTTAAGCATTTTATCCAGAATACAGGGAAATGACTATCCTTCTTTTCTTTCGTTAAAGATGGGTACAGCATTAGGCACCACCAACTTCCTCAGAGAATCTGAGCTGGATGATAAAAAGCAGACCGGTTTTGAAGGTGGATTGGAAGGAGCTTATTTCTTTTCAAAAAAATGGGGTGTGGGGGCAGATATCACTTTCAGCAGCTTCCCTATTAAATCTCAAAGAATAACCTTTGATGATGGCCAGGACTTTGGGGACCATGAAATTAAAACACAATCTATGGGCTTCCTGGCTGCAGGTATTGGACCCTATTTTTCTCATGAACTTTCAGACAAATGGCAGCTAACCTTAAAGTTGACCGGCGGATACGCTGCAACTGCCAGTGGAAAAGTTTTTGTAAAAGGGAATGAAATAGACACTCCTAATCACGAACTCCAGATAGCCAGATACAAACCCAAACCAGCTTTCCGCTGGAATACAGGAGCTTCTATGACTTATAAGTTCAATCCGGGATTAGGTCTTACTTTTTATACAGATTACAATCAGATCAATTCTACAATACGTTATCATTTCAGCGATGAAATTAAAGAAAGCGCAGAATTGGATCAGGAACTGAACAATCTGATTGCTAAAGAAAAAATCAATTACATAACTTTAGGATTGAGATTAACTGCCTATTTCTAAAATAACAAAAGCCTTCATATCCTGAAGGCTTTTAATTTTATAAAATTTTACTGTTATCTTCCGGAGTATAATCCATAAAGATTTCTCCATCCAATTTTACAGATTTCACTTTTTTCTTAATCGGAATTACAAGGTCGGTTAATTTCTGATCTTTCTCCCAGACAGACGGTGAAAAATGCAATTTCTCCGTAGTTCCGTCTTCATAAGATAATACAGTATCAAACGGAATGGCAAATCCCCCCACATTCACGACATTTATGGTAAGCAGATCATTCATTTGAGAAGCTCCTGCCACTTTTAGGTCAATATAATTATTGGTATAAAACCAATTCTGGAAAAACCAGTTCAGGTTTTTTCCGGAACCAGTATTCATTGAGTTGAAATAATCCCACGGCACCGGATGTTTCCCGTTCCAGTTATCCATATAGTGATGTAATGCTTTTTTGAATAGCTCATCCCCCAGATAATCCTTTAATGCAAGATAAGACAGGGAAGATTTCACATACGAATTGTTTCCATACCCTGAACCACTTACCTGTGTACTCATTGTAATGATTGGCTGATCCTGTTCTGCTGACGGGTCATTGATCCATTTTTTTACACGGAAGTTTTTATAAAATTCTTTTGCTTTATCTTCCCCATTTTCATCAATCCCGATCAGATATTCTAAAGTAGTTGCCCAACCTTCATCCATAAACGCATATCTTGTCTCATTGATTCCCATATAGAAAGGAAAATAGGTATGAGCAATTTCATGGTCCGCTGTAAGTCGGGCATCCTGGAAGTCTTCAGGAATACTGGTATCATTAATCATCATAGGATATTCCATATCTGCATATCCCTGAATAGCTGTCATTACATTATAAGGATATTCTACTCCCGGCCAGTTTTTGGAAAACCAGTCCAGGTTATAACGCATCCAGTCTACATAATGTTCAAAATCTTTCGCTCCTGCTTTATATCCTGCCTGAACACTGGCTCTTTTGGTTTTCAACTGAACACTGGCAGCATCCCATACATAATGGTTGCTTAAAGCAAAACAGAAGTCGGTAATATGATTGGCTTTAAACTTCCAGACATTCCATTTATTCTGCTTGGTCACTTTTCCTGACTTCATTTCCTGCTCTGTAGCAATATGCATGAGCTGGTCGCTTTTCAATGAAGCTTTATATCTTTTCAGATATTCTGGCTGAAGAACATCTTCCGGATTCTGGAAATCTCCGGTTGCCCATACCACATAGTTCTTTGGAGCCGTTATGGCAAAGCTATAATCATTAAAATCATTATAAAACTCCTGTCTGTCTGAATGCGGGAGCATATCCCATCCGTTATAATCATCATAAACAGAAATTCTCGGGAAAGAATAAGCTACGTAGAAGGTTTCGGGATCAATCTGCCCTTCTCTCCCGCTTTGTACTGAAAGAGGATACTCCCATTCAATCTTAACCTCTGCTTTTGACTTTGATTTTAAGGGGGATTTTAATTTTACTTTTTCCACCGTTCCCCAATCATCACTATTGATGTCATATTTTTCACCATTTACAATGAATGATTTGATCTTAAGCCCTGTAGACAGAAAATCTTTAGAAACGGATCCGGATCTTGGAGATTGCGGCTTATGAAGGTTATTGACAAATCTTATAGCCAATTCATTAAGATGATCCGGACTATTATTGGTATAAACTATGGTTTCTTTTCCGGAAACGGTTTTTGTA
Source organism: Chryseobacterium bernardetii (assembly GCF_003815975.1). Classification (NCBI taxonomy): domain Bacteria; kingdom Pseudomonadati; phylum Bacteroidota; class Flavobacteriia; order Flavobacteriales; family Weeksellaceae; genus Chryseobacterium; species Chryseobacterium bernardetii. The sequence goes on along the minus strand of NZ_CP033932.1, from coordinate 1,814,452 downwards.
TTGGCATCTACTTTTACATCAACATTATAAACTCCTTTATTCTGCCAGTAGTTTTTACCCGGTGCACCAGAAATATCACGGGTTCCTTTTTCATAAGCTATTTTAATATTTCGCGGCATATACAATTCCTGAGCAGAAAGTTGCAGTAATGAAACAACCATCAGCATTCCGGAAAAAATTCTCTTCATAGTAATCTCTTTTTTAGATAAGTATCAAAAATAGCGAAAATGTACCATCAAGCGATAATTTCTTTTATAATAATGTTTTATGGTAATTAGTCTTTAATTTAAAATATTCTAAAAAGTCAGGTGATGAAAACTGAAGACCGGAAGTCATGAAAGTCCTGCTTCCATCCTTCAATTTTAGTGCCCTTACTCTAAACTCTGTTTAAAGCCTGTCCTGCTCTGCTGTTTTCCTGATCGTTTTGGCATTCTTCACAGATTGGTTCCCGAAATTGTACTTCAATGATAACGTGAAACCCTGGGTATCTGTATAATCCAGAAAATAATTATCCTGATTGGCATATTTGGTAACAACTTTCTGGCGCGTGCTTTTGAAAATATCATTCACCACAAATGCTGCTTCCAGCTTTTTATGGAAGAACTTCCTGTTCATCACAAAATAGGCAGACCAGCTGCTGGAAATCCTGAAGGGCCCCTGAATTCCTGAAGAGAAATACCGATGTCCTATTTCCATTTTCCAGTCATTATTTTTATCTAAAGTAAAACTTGTAGAAATATCAGACATCCAGTTCCAGACTTTATTCTGATGTAATATCCCATCTACTCCATTGAAATAATTTTCGTTATGCTCCAGGTTTTCGGACAATATTAAATTCCACCAGGGTTTTATCTGCAGACTTTTATATAAGCTTGCCCCAAATGCCTGTCCTTTTTCAATATTGGTAAAATTATAAACTACATTATTGGTTTCCGGTACCTGATAGGAGATTTCCATGGCTGGATACAATTCTTTGCGATAATACAGATCAAGATGCCAGTCTTTCCAGGAATACGAGAGATTAAGATTATGAATAATTGTTGCTTTTAGCTCAGGATCACCCTGAAAATAGGAAAACAGATTGTAATAGGACTTTGCAGGATTCAGCCATGCATAGGAAGGTCTGCTGATCCTTTTCCCGTAGGAGAACCCAAACTCATGCTTATTTTCTGTGGTATACTGAGCATAAAAAGTTGGAAAAAAGTTCCAATAGTTGTTTTTATTGCGGTTATAAGGTTCTGAAACAATTCCTTCAAGATCCGTCATTTCAGCACGAAGGCCTCCTTTAAAATTCCATTTCCCGATGCTATAGGAAAGTGAAGAATACAGGGCGAAATTGTGTTCCTTATAATTAAAGTCGCTGCTTTTTGCCGGTCTGAATTCCATTAATCCATTTTCATTATCAGAGAAATCAAGCTTACTGTTCGTTTTTACAAAGCTGTATTTGGCTCCGGATTCCACTTCCAGCTTTTCACCTTTCCATTGATAATCCAATTGAGTGGAATACAGCTGAACATCAGCCTTATTTTGAGTCAGAAAATGCTCCTCTCTGGGAAGCTGTCCTGCAAAATTTAAATAGGTAGATACATTCTGGTATTTATCTGCATTATTTCCTGTAAAGTAATTGATCCATGAAAGGCTGCTTTTTTCATTCAATTTCCTGTCTACCTGAAAACTCACCGAATTATTGATGGAATTTGATTCATGTTCATTAACAGTTCTGTAATGAGATTCTACAATATCCCGGTTATTATAGATTAATGTGGGCACATCGTAAATTCCATAGGATTTTGGTGAAAAATACCCTGAATAGTTGAGGCTTAGGTTGGTTAAACTGTCCAACTCATATTCTACATTAAAATTCAGGGTATTCTGGTTAGTGTTTTTATCCTTCCTGTTCATCGTACTCATCCATGTGGTTTCACTTTCAGGATAACGGACGTAATCAGTTCCTTCACGGAAATAAGTGCCCATCCCTTTATAATAGCTTGCCATAACGGAGAGTTTCTCTTTTTTATAATATTGCGACAGTCCAAAAACTGCTTTTGCATACTGAGTTTGAATATATTTTGAAGATACTATCCCACGATAGCCTTCAATCTTGTTCTTTTTCATTACAAGATTCAGCACTGCACTTCCTGAAGCTTCATATTTTGCAGGTGGATTGGTAATAACTTCAATAGACTTCACCTCATCTCCCTGTGTATTTTCCAAAAGATTTTTAAGTTCATCACCAGTCAGCATTACTTTTTTATCATTAATAGTGACCAAAATTCCTCCACTTCCTTTCACCGTTAATACATTATTATTAACAGTAACATTTGGGGTTTTCTTTAAAATTTCCCATGCATTGAGTGATGAAATATTGCTGTTTTCCACATTAAATTCCAGGCGATCCACCTTTCTTTTCACCACCGGGTTTCTTTTAGTCATTACAACCTCTTCTATTTCCCGGGTTTCTTTTCTGAGAATAATTTGTAAGGCATCAGGTTTTTCAAGATCCAGGTTCTTTTCGAATACTGAATATCCATTGTTCCGCACCACCAGCTTTACATTTTGCTCATTAATACCTTCCAGAATAAAACCTCCACTGCCATCAGTCTTTAATTCTTTGATTAATTCGTTTTTTGAATTGTACAGAACTATATTCACTGCTGAAAGTTTTTGATTTTCGGTATCCATCACCGTTCCTGCAATTTTTTGTTTTTGAGCCAGCATCATCATGGGAAGACACAGAAAAAAAAGAGCTTTGTTCATGATTACATTTTTAAGAATGATGTTAAACAATACTAATCCTTGTTTTTACAGTACAAAAGTCCATATTGGGAGCGAGAATTTCAGTTAATGAACAGTTAATGATGGGTTAACAGCTTTTTTGCTTTAAAACAAAAAAAAGGTTAATGAAAGGTTAATGATAAAAATACCCCATCAGTGAAATACGAAAGCTTTATCTTTGTTTCAATGATCTCTAATAACAAAAACCTGATTTATATTTTCACTACACTGTTCCTCTTTTTGCTGGGAATTCAGGTTTATTTTATGTACAAAACCTATCAGGTTAAAGAAAGGGAGATCTACAGATCCATTGACCAGGGTATCTCAGTTTATACCGATCAGGTAGTGAATAATCATTCTGCCAAGGATTCGAAAAATGATTCTCTGCAGCAAGTTATTATCAAATACTATCACAAAAAGCTCAACAAGCAGGATTTTATAAAATACCTGGTAGATGAAAAAAAAAATTCGGGTAAGAATTTAACAGCTTACATCAATGAGCATCGGAAAAAAGACGGGTATATCATCTGTGTAAGAATTCAATATCGTTTACTCATCCACCTTCCCGACAGCATTAAACTGCTACAGCAACCGGTCACCATTTACGAAACCAAAGATAAGGTAAGAAAACCTGCTATTACCAGCATCGGTACCTGGAGAACTTCTTCTACCCAGGAAACTACAGGAAAAAAACCAATTAACAATATGGATTCATTCCATGTGGAGACCCAAACAGAGATTGAAATCGGAAATATAAAGAGTCTTGTTTTCAGAGAGATTATTTTGTTAATTATCTGCTGTGTTATCCTGCTTGCAAGTGTTCTTATACTGTATATTTTCACAATCAAAAATCTCATCCAACAACAAAAACAGGTAAAAGTTCTCCACACGGTTGTGGATAACATTTCTCACGAGTTCAAAACACCGATAGCGACTTTGAAAATAGCTTCCAAAACGCTTAAAAAGGGATGGAATCCGGATACACTTCCACTGATTGACCGGCAAATTACAAGACTGGAAAGCCTGATGCTACAATTGCACAAAGATGAAACACCGGAAGAAATAATTGCTATACAACCTGAACACTGGGATTTTTTTATTCAGGATCTTGCCTTCACCTATCCGCAGATAGATTTTAAATCTGAAAATAAAGTTTCCCGTCAGCTCCCTTTTGATAAAAATCTTATGGAAACAATCGTTAAGAATCTCTGTGAAAACAGTATAAAATATGGGGCTTCCATCGTAACCGTTAATACCAGTAATACTGCTCAGAATTTAAAAATTGAAGTTTCTGATAATGGTAACGGCATGGAAAGTAAAGAGCTGAAGAACATTTTTGAAAAATTCTACAGGATACAGGCCAATAATATTCATAATAGCAAAGGACTTGGGCTTGGGCTGTATTTTGTAAAAGAAATCGTTACATCCTACCACGGTAAAATTGAGGTATCAAGCCAACCAGGTATGGGAAGTACTTTTAAAATAACCATTCCTTATGAAAATTAAAATCCTGCTGGCAGAAGACGACTCTGATTTCGGAACGATCCTTAAACAATATCTTGAACTGGAAGATTTTGATATCAGCTGGTACCAGAACCCTGAAGATATCATTCCGCTTCTTAGCACTGATTTTCCTTTTCAGATCGGAATTCTGGATGTTATGATGCCTAATATAGACGGCTTTTCTCTTGCAAAAATGATATTGAAAGAACATAACAGTTTTCCGATTCTATTTTTAACTGCAAAAAATCAAAAAATTGATCGCTTAACCGGATTAAAAATGGGCGCGGATGACTACATCGCCAAACCATGTGATCCCGAAGAACTGGTATTGCGAATAAAAAATATACTGAAAAGAACGCTTCCCCCAGTTACGGAACCTCAGCTGAAGATTGGTGACTACATCCTGGAAACTCAAAAGCTTCTATTGTCTCATCCTAATGGTAATGTACGCATGACAGTTCGTGAACTGGACTTACTACTCTATCTTCTTAAACATAACCATTCTACCATTACAAGGAATAATATCCTGGATAACCTGTGGGAAACCAATGATTATTTTACAGGAAGAAGCCTTGATGTATTTATCAGCAGACTACGTAAATATTTCAGCCATGATCCAAAAGTAAAAATCCAATCCCTCAGAGGAATTGGATTCGAAATTGATTTTCCAACCGATTAATATTAAAAGGAAAGTTTCACGATAACCGGAAAATGATCTGATGGGTAAAGAAGATTTTCTCTTCGGTCATTAATATGACGGTGTGATCTTATTTTAAATCCGTTTGTAAAAATATAATCGATTCTTTCTTTGGGTACTTCGTTCACATTAAATGCCGTAAATGTTCCTACCGGCCCATAATGCTTCGTTTCCGAATGATAAAAGGTATCCTTCATATTCTGGGAAAGAATTTTAACAGGTTCCGTATCATCCGTAAGATTGAAATCCCCACTTACCGTTACGGGCAGATTCTTTGGATTAAGTTCTTTGATTTTTTTCAAAATCAGCTCAGAAGACTTTACTCTGGCAATATTGCCGATATGATCGAAGTGAAGATTCATCGCAAGGAATTCCTTTTTTGATTTTTTATCTTTAAAAACAGCATAGGTACAGATTCTGTTCAATGCCGCATCCCAGCCTTTCGAAGGCTTCTCAGGAGTTTCAGACAACCAGAATGTCCCTGATTTCACCACTTCCAGTCTTTGAGTATCATAAAAAATAGCGGAAAACTCGCCTTTCTCTTTACCGTCATCTCTCCCTACTCCAATATAATCGTAATTCTTCAATCCATTTTTAATATCTTTCATCTGCTCCGGAAGTGCTTCCTGAACACCGAAATAATCGGGATGATAATAGGTTAAGAGATCAGCAACATCTTGTTTTCTCTCCGGCCATGCATTTTCTTTGTCAGAAGCAACATTCAGCCTGATATTAAAGCTCATTACAGTAAGGTCCTGTGAAAATCCCAAAGCAAACAGCATCAGGAACATCATTGAAAATCTGAAATTCATAATTATTTTATCAATTTGAGACAAAAATAAGACTTCTCTATGACAGGGAAGTCTTATTTATATGATAATAATGTTAAATTAACGTTTTTAAATGACCCGTTCTACAATACAAGGCTGTTATTGTTCAAATTAGTATCAGGAATTTGGGAATCCGGATCTATCTGAACCTCTTTTATTTCCTTATCAGAATCTACTTTGAAGGTCCATTCGGTATTTCGCTTCCAGACTTCAATAGGTATTCTGACATTTTTGGATGTTCCGTCTTTAAACCTCAGCTGAACCGTAGTAGGCATTGGCAATTGTCCAATATTTTCAACTGTGATCTGTACACCCTTTTTAAAATCACCGTCTATGTATTTAGCGCTCTTCACGGCCTGATCTATTTTCCACTTATTAAAAAACCATCCTCTCCAGAACCAGGTAAGCTCTTCTCCTGAAACATTTTCCATCGTATGAAAGAAATCCCAGGGAGTAGGATGTTTGAACGCCCAACGATCTATATAAGTTCTGAAAGCTTTATCAAATTTTTCAGGTCCAAGAATAGATTCTCGTAGAATGGATAAACCTGCTCCCGGTTTGTAATAAGCAAGAGCAGCAATACTTCTTTCCTTCATATTATCCGGTCCTACCATCACAGGCTCCAGATTATCATTCATAAAGAAATTTCCAGCTTGTCCCAGGTGCTTTTTCCTGTAATATTCCCCTTTATTAAAGGCTTCTGTGGAAATCTCGTTGATAAATGTATTAAATCCTTCGTCCATCCATGCAAATAATCTTTCATTGGAACCTACGATCATAGGAAACCAGTTATGCCCGAACTCATGGTCTGTAACCCCCCAAAGGTCTTCTCCTTTCGAATCCATATGGCAGAAAACAATTCCAGGATATTCCATTCCGCCTTCATTTCCTGCTACATTGGTTGCTGCAGGATAAGTATAACCATACCATTTGTTTGAATAATGTTCTATAGCTGCTTTTGTATACTCCGTAGATCTTCCCCAGGCTTTTTCACCTGTACTTTCTACAGGATAAGCAGAAATGGCCAATGATTTTTTTCCATTCGGAAGATTGATTCTTGCTGCATCCAAAATGAAGCTAGCAGATGAAGCCCATGCAAAATCACGAGCTTGTGTAATCTTAAACTTCCAGGTTTTTGTTCCTGAAGATTTATTCTTACCGATTTCGGATTCAGGACGGATCATTACTGTTTTATCACTGTTTCTGGCCTGGTTCCATCTGTTTGTTTCTTCTTTACTATATACTTCATTTTCATTAAGAAGTTCTCCGGAAGCTACTACATAATGGTTGGCTGGTACTGTAATATTGGCTGTAATATCTCCATATTCCAGATAAAATTCAGAAGCACCAACATACGGAAGCGTATTCCATCCCATTACATCATCATACACACACATCCTCGGATACCATTGTGCCATGGTAAAAATTTTGCCGTTCTTTGTATCCTGCACTCCCATCCTGTCTGATCCGTATTCCGGGGAAATAAAGGAGTATTCAATAGCAATTTTTGCAACTCCGCCTCTGGCTTTGAGCTCAACCGGAAGATCCACCTGCATTCTTGTATCTGTAATGGTGTATTTTACCTCTTTCCCATCAAGCTTTACAGATTTAATAGTGTATCCGCCATCAAAAGTTTCTCCATGGGCTCCGTTCCTGCTTCCTGACAAAGGAACAACAGCATTGCCGCGGGAGTCTTTTGCAAACAGGTTCTGGTCAAGCTGAAGCCAAAGGAAACTAAGTTTATCCGGGCTATTGTTGGTATATTTAATCTCTGCAGTACCTGTAATTTCTTTTTTACTTTCATTCAGGCTTACACTCAAATGATAATCTGCTGAGTTCTGCCAATAGGCATGTCCCGGTTGTCCGCTTGCAGAGCGGGTTTCCGTACCTGTCTGAGGGTAGAAGAATGGTTTAAATGCTTCTACATAATCATACTTTGGTGTTTCCTGTGCTGAAACGGTTCCCGAGAAAAAGAAAACCGTAATAGCTGAAACTAGGGCTGGAAATTTTAAATTCATTTGAAAATTATTATGAATATGATCTATAGGTAAAAAAAATACCCGGAATTGTTACAAATCCGGGTTATTTTTTAATAAAATAATTTAGTTTGATTTTTTTGCTTTAATCATTGCTTCCAAAGCATCCCACATTTCCTTTGGAATAGCTTCCAGCATATTAAATTCTCCTGCTCCCTGAAGCCATTCTCCACCATCTATAGTTACTACTTCACCATTCATGTAGGCAGAATAATCTGAAACAAGATAAGCGGCAAGGTTAGCTAACTCCTGGTGTTCTCCTACTCTTCTTAACGGAACTTTTTTCTTCATATCAAATTTTTCCTGTAGATCTCCAGGAAGAAGTCTGTCCCAAGCTCCTTTTGTAGGGAAAGGTCCCGGAGCAATGGCGTTGAAACGGATTCCATATTTTGCCCATTCTACAGCCAGCGATCTTGTCATTGCCAGAACACCTGCTTTTGCACAGGCAGAAGGAACAACATAAGCAGAACCCGTCCAGGCGTAAGTAGTAACAATATTCAGTACAGTTCCCGGAGTTTTAGATTCTATCCAATGTTTTCCCACAGAGAGTGTACAGTTTTTAGTTCCTTTTAAAACAATATCTAAAATAGAATCGAAAGCGGAATGAGTCAGTTTTTCTGTTGGAGAAATAAAATTTCCGGCTGCGTTATTCAAAAGAATATCAATTTTTCCGAATTCTTTTAAAGTTGCTTCTTTCATCGCTTCCACCTCATCCCAATTTCTCACATCGCACGCTATACAAAGAACTTTACCTCCTGTTTCGGCTTCCAGTTCCTTTGCAGTTGCCTGTAATTTTTCCAGATTCCTGGAAGTAATCACCACATTGGCTCCCAGTTCAAGAAAATATTTGGTCATTGCTTTTCCAAGGCCACTTCCGCCACCGGTTACAATCGCTACTTTATCTTTCAGTGCACCTTCGCGCAACATCGGTTGTGTATATAGACTCATAAAATATTTTTTCTTAAAAATAATAAATATTGAATGGATCACGATTAAAATAACAGTATAAATAATGTTATAAATAATATTCGTTGATTTTTATTTAATTTTATCTGTTAATAATCTATTTGCTTATGAAAAATCCGGAGACTTCCATTTTTGCAGCATTACTGTTTTTAAGTGTATATGCGAGTGCTCAAAAATTTGAAAAACTCTATCAATATGTAAACCCGCTCATTGGCACTGAAAAAATGGGACACACCTATCCTGGAGCCACAGTTCCTTTTGGAGCTATACAATTAAGCCCTGAAACCGATACTATTTCTTATGAACTTAATGGAAAATACAATGGTGAAGTCTATAAATACTGTGCAGGCTACCGTTACGAGGACAAAACCATCACAGGATTCAGCTCCACTCATTTCAGTGGTACAGGACATTCTGACCTTGGAGATTTTCTGATAATGCCTACTGTAGGGACACTTCAGCTTAATCCCGGAACAGCATCCAACCCTGAAAACGGATACAGAAGCAGGTTTTCACATCAGAACGAAAAAGCAGAAGCCGGATATTACCGGGTAAAACTTGACGATCATAATATCCTGGCAGAACTCACAGCTACTCCAAGGGTTGGAGTTCACCGATATACTTTCCCTAAATCTGATCAATCCCATATTATTTTAGATCTGATGGCAGGAATTTATAATTATGACGGGAAAAATGTCTGGACCTACGCCCGTGTAGAAAATAACAACACCATCACCGGCTACAGGCAGACCAACGGCTGGGCAAGAACAAGAACTGTTTATTTTGCCATGACATTCTCAAAACCTTTCAAATCTTACGGCCAGAAAAGTTATGATGAGAAGCAAGTATACAAAGGATTCTGGAGAAAGTTCGATCAAACTAAAAATTCCCCGGAAATAGCAGGAAAGAATCTTAAAATGTATTTTGATTTTGATACCAACGAAAATGAAGCTATTGAAATAAAGTTTGCTATTTCACCAGTAAGCCAGACCAACGCTTTGGAAAACCTTGAACAGGAAACCGGCCGTTTATCTTTTGACCAAATTAAAGCAAAAGCACAGGAAAACTGGAATAAGGAACTAAATAAAATTATCATTAAAGGCTCCGACACTCAAAAGACCAATTTTTATACTGCAATGTATCATACCTTCATCAATCCTACAATTTATATGGATGTGAACGGAGAATATAAAGGATTGGATCAAAATACGCACAAGGCAGAAAACTTTACTAATTATACTACATTCTCTCTTTGGGATACCTACCGGGCACTCCATCCGTTTTTTAATATCATCCAGCCTAAACGGAATAATGATATGGTAAGATCAATGATGGCGCATTACAATCAATTTTCCATGAAAATGTTACCTATATGGTCTCATTATGCTAATGACAACTGGTGTATGAGCGGCTATCACAGTGTAAGTGTAGTTGCAGATGCTATTATCAAAGGAAATTATGACGGTGATCCAAAAGAAGCACTTAGAGCTTGTGTAGAAACTGCCAATAAAAGAGATTATGAAGGGATCGGACAATATATTGATTCTGGTTATATTCCAGCCGAAAAAAATGGGACTTCAGTTTCCAACACGCTGGAATATGCATATGATGACTGGGCAATTGCTCAATTAGCAAAACATTTGGGAGAAACTGAAATTTATAATCAATTCATCAAACGTTCCACAAACTGGAAGAATAACTTTGATAAAACCATCGGGTTTATGCGCCCGCGCCTGGCTGACGGCAGTTTCAAGAAGGATTTTGATGTATTAAGTACCCATGGGCAGGGTTTCATTGAAGGAAATTCATGGAATTACAGCTTTTTTGTGCCACAAAGCCCCAATGAACTGATAACAATGATGGGCGGAAAAAAGAAATTCGCATCAAAACTCGATGAATTGTTCACTATGCATCTTCCTGATGAATTTTTTGCAGACACTGAGGATATTACCCGCGAAGGAATTATTGGCGGCTATGTTCACGGAAATGAACCAGCCCATCATGTTGCTTACCTTTACAATTGGGCAGACCAGCCCTGGAAAGCCCAATCGCAGATCCGTCATATCCTTGAAATGCAATACAAAGCAACTCCTGATGGATTAGGAGGAAATGACGATACGGGACAAATGAGTGCCTGGTATATTTTAAGTTCATTAGGCTTTTATCCCGTTGCTCCAGGTTCGGAAGATTATTCTATCGGGAGCCCGGCTATTGAGAATGCTGTTTTACATTTGGAAAACGGAAAAATATTTGAAATTGAAGCCATCAATCAGAGTCCACAAAATGTATATGTACAGAAGGTTCTTTTAAATGGGAAGGAGATTAAGAATTTCACCTTAAAACATTCCGAGATTGTAAATGGAGGAAAACTTACTTTTTATATGGGAAACAAGGCTAAAAAATAGGTGTTATTAGAATTCTAAATAATACCTCGCAGATCGTGCGGATTAAGCAGATGATTATGTTAAAAAATTTGCGAAAACCCGTGTGATCTGCGAGAAAAAATAATACACAGCATTATTCAAAGTATTAATAAATTTCGGCTAAAGCCAATGGGATATTACAAATAAAAAAAGCGGGCTAAAGCCCGCTTCTATTGAATTTTATATATTACCCTTTCACTTCAAAAAGCAATCTTTCTCCAAATTTCTCTTCAGTAATTTTTCCATTGTCATAAGCAAGGTGCCCATTTACAAAAGTGTGGGTAACTTTAGAATGGAAGTTAATTCCTTCCAATGGGCTCCAGCCACATTTGTATAATAAATTGTCTTTAGATACTGTCCAGTCTGCATTTAAATCTACCAAAACAAGATCTGCTTTATATCCTTCTTTTACAAACCCTCTCTTTTCCACTCTGAAAAGAATTGCAGGATTATGACTCATTTTTTCAACAATTTTTTCAAGGGAAATCTTGCCGTCTTTATAATTTTCCAGCATCACAACCAGTGAATGCTGAACCAACGGTGCCCCTGAAGGGCATTTTGTATACACATTATTTTTTTCTTCTGCGGTATGAGGTGCGTGATCTGTTGCAATAACATCAATTCTGTCATCTAACAATGCTTCCCAGAGCGCATCTTTATCCTTTTGTGTTTTCACAGCAGGATTCCATTTAATTAATCCGCCTTTGGTATCATAATCCACATTGGTAAAAGTAAGGTGGTGAACACATACTTCCGCAGTGATCTTTTTATCTTTTAATGGAATATCATTCCTGAATAATTCCATTTCTTTAGCAGTAGAAAGGTGAAACACATGAAGTCTGGCCCCTGTTTTCTGTGCCAGCTCAATCGCTTTTGAAGAAGATTTATAGCAAGCTTCCTCACTTCTTATCAAGTGATGAAATTTCACCGGGATATCTTCTCCATATTCATCCATATACTTTTGGGTATTGGCTCTGATGGTAGCTTCATCTTCACAGTGAACAGCAATCAGCATTTTTGTATTGCTGAAAATATTTTCCAGTGTCTCCGGATTATCTACCAGCATATTTCCTGTAGACGACCCAAGGAATAACTTAATACCAGGAACATTTCTTGGATTTGTTTTCAAAACCTCTTCAAGGTTATCATTAGTTCCTCCCATCATAAAACCGTAGTTGGCATATGCTTTCTGAGAAGCTATTTCATATTTATCAGCCAGTAACTCCTGGGTAACAGCATTCGGAACAGTATTGGGCTGATCGATAAAGCTGGTTACTCCACCGGCAATGGCTGATCGTGATTCAGTTTCAATATCTCCTTTATGCGTAAGGCCCGGCTCGCGGAAATGCACCTGATCATCAATTACTCCAGGTAAAAGATATTTTCCTGCACCATCAATAATCTGATCTGCATCTTCAGAAATAGCAGAAGCTATTTTAGAAATGATATCATTTTCTATTAAGATATCGCTTTCAAAGATTTTTCCTTCGTTGACGATGTTTACATTTTTGATTAGGGTCTTCATTTTACTTTTTTAGAAATTAGATTAGAGCCAGAGATAAAAAAGACCGGATTATCCTAGGCTAATGAACAGATACAATGGCCATTGACAAAACCCTGCTTTTAAATTCTCTGAAAAGCAAAATTAAGGTTTATGAATGAATTTTAATATCACTCGTAATAAATCAATTTCTAAATATTTACATTTGCATAAAATTTTTCGAATTGTATAAGAAATTATTAGGGCAAACAATTATTTACGGAGTGGGGGCCATTGCGCCAAGAATTATTTTATTCATCCTTAATCCACTTTTGATCTATAAAATTCCCAATGAAGGTTTTGCGATTTTCACACAGCTTTATGCATGGATTTCATTTGTTAACATTATCCTTTCATTCGGTTTTGAAACAGCCTATTTCCGATTCTCCGCAGAAGATGACAACGAGAAAAAAACCTTCAATACTTCATTCTGGTTTTTATTCTCCACCTCTACCCTCTTCCTTGCATTGTGCTATTTTTTCAATCAGCCTATTGCAGATTATCTAGGGTATCACAACAACCCTCAATATATTAAATGGTTTGCCTTAATTGCATTCTTTGATAATTTACTGGTTATTCCATTTGCGTGGCTCCGTTTTCATAACAAACCTATCAAATATTCGGCAGTAAGAGTTTTTCAGGCTATATTTCAGGCTGTTTTTACCGCTGCACTGTTTTTCTGGATCCCGGAAAGTGTATCGAAAAGCTTTGGATTAAATCAAAATGTAGACTATCCATTCTTCAGTAATCTCGCGGGAAGCGCGTTAGGGGTTTTATTATTACTCCCTATTATATTGAAAGTAAGATTTCAATTCATCACTTCCCTATTTAGACGTATGATTACATACTCATTCCCACTGATGCTGGCAGGCCTTGCATTTATGGTAAACGAAAATTTTGATAAGTCCATTCAAAGAAGCCATATTTCAGACGAGGAAGCAGGAGCTTATGGCGGCTGTTATAAATTGGCAGTTCTGATGACGTTATTTGTTACAGCCTACCGAATGGGAATTGAACCCTTCTTTTTTAAGCAAATGGATAAAGGAGATGCTAAGAAAACCTATGCTAAGGTAGCGGAATACTTTGCTTTTTTTGCATGCGCAGTAGCATTGGGTATTATTGCCAATATATCCTGGCTGAAAAATGTTTTCATTCCCAATAAATCGTATTGGATTGCGATAGATATTATTCCAATCATTGTTATAGCCAATCTTTGTTTTGGTATATATTATAATTTTTCCACCTGGTATAAAGTAACCGACAGAACCAGCGTAGGAACTGTAATCTCATGGATAGGGGCAGGTATTAATATTGCTTTAAATTACCTGGCATTATATTATTATCACAGTATGATCGGTTCTGCCTGGGCAACCTTTGGAGCCTATGTCATTATGATGATTATTTCATACGCATTAGGCCAGAAATACTACCCCATACCTTATAGAATGAAGAAAATGTCATTCTTCTTAGTATTGTTGGGAGTATTCAGTTTTATTATTGTAAAATATTTCAATTACAATATTATAACCAGTAATTTATTATTCTTAGTCTTCCTGGGAACTTTGATCTATTCTGAGAAAAATATGATTTTGTCAAGAATCAGAAAGAATTAAACTTTGGTCCTTCTTTTGATACCTGGTAAGCTTTAAAAACAAAACAAACTGCTAAACGTGATAAATATTACTTTTTCGAAATGTTTTAATTATTATATTTAGCCCAAAATACACTACATTTAAACAAAAAACATTGTTATATCATCTATGAAAATTATTGTTCCAATGGCTGGACGTGGTTCCAGATTACGTCCACATACATTAACAGTTCCAAAACCACTTATCCCTATCGCAGGAAAACCTATTGTACAGAGATTAGTGGAAGATATTGCTAAAGTTGCAGGAGAAGAAATTGAAGAGGTAGCATTTATTATCGGAGATTTTGGCCCTGAGATTGAAAAATCTTTAATCCAGATTGCTGAAAAACTGGGAGCAAAGGGAAGTATATATTATCAGAATGATCCTCTTGGAACTGCTCATGCCATCAAATGTGCTGAACAATCAATGACAGGAGATGTGGTTATCGCTTTTGCTGACACTCTTTTCCGGGCAGACTTCCAATTGGATAAAAACTCAGATGGAGTAATCTGGGTAAAAAGCGTAGAAGATCCATCTGCATTCGGGGTTGTAAAACTTGATAACTACGGATTCATTACTGATTTCGTTGAAAAGCCTAAAACTTTCGTATCAGACCTTGCCATTATTGGTATTTATTACTTCAACAATGCGGAAAAACTGATGGAAGAGATCAATTATATCATGGACAATGATATTAAAAATGGCGGAGAATACCAATTAACTACGGCATTAGAAAACTTAAGATCAAAAGGTGCTAAATTCACATTAGGAAAAGTAAATGACTGGATGGACTGCGGAAATAAAAATGCTACAGTGGAAACCAACAGCAAGATCCTTGCATACGAAAAGACTGAAATGGCCAATTTTCCTGCTTCTGCTGTGATTGAAAATTCACTAATCATCCCGCCATGCTTCATCGGAGAAAATGTAAAAATCTCTAATTCTAAAATAGGACCTGGAGTTTCTTTAGGAAATAATACCATTATTGTAAATTCTAATATTGAAAACTCTCTGATCCAGGAAAACACAAGAATCAACCACGGAAACCTTTCCAATTCTATGATTGGTAATTCTGCCCAATACTTTGGTGTGGCAAGAGAAATTTCTCTGGGAGATTATTCCGTTTTAGATTTCCTTTCCAAATAATAAGATTAGAAATTCTTTAATTTAAATAAGATAAAACCAAACCACACAA
This sequence comes from Chryseobacterium bernardetii, assembly GCF_003815975.1. NCBI lineage: Bacteria > Pseudomonadati > Bacteroidota > Flavobacteriia > Flavobacteriales > Weeksellaceae > Chryseobacterium > Chryseobacterium bernardetii. The sequence continues at coordinate 1,798,856 of NZ_CP033932.1, read as the reverse complement.
AATGTTTTTGTGTGGTTTGGCGTTAATATTGCACCGTTATTTTAATTGAAAAGATAAATACATGAAAAATTGGATCCCACTTCTTTTATTACTTCTTGCCTTATCATCCTGCAAAACCCGTAATGCCGTAAAGAATGAAACAGGCAATACTAAAGACAGCATCAAAACTGCAGAAGACAGTAATAACCCAAAAGATGTAAACCAGCCGGTAAGAGATAAACTTACCTTTTACGAACATGTATTGATCCCACCAAAGTTTGAGCAGATCAAAATTGACAGTAAAGTACGGGTAGAAACAGGAAGCTTTATTCCCACATTGGATGCCACCATTTACATTGAAAATGATAAAAAGGTCTGGATGAACCTGAGAGCTCTTTTCCTGAATGTGGCAAGAGGAATTGCTACTCCGGAAGGAATAAAAGGACAGGACAAAACCAGCAAGACTTATATTGATTCTGATTTCGATTATCTCAACAACCTACTGAATGTTAATTTCATTGATTACAAAGCACTTGAAAAAATCCTGTTGGGAAGAACTTTTGTAAAGATTAATGATTCCCAGTTTACACTTACTCAAAATGCACAGGGTTATAAAATGATTTCTAATGTAAACCAGAAAATTGTGACCGATGAAAAAAACAGGGAGTATAAAATTGCGCTGCAATACGACACCAATTATGATTTATTGAGTGTCAACCTAAAGGATGTCTTATCTCCGGATGAACTCGAAATATCCTATAGTGACTGGAATGAATACAACGGAATCCGCCTTCCTCAAAATGTTAAAATAATTATAAAAGGCTCAAAATCTAGTCAGATTTTACTGGAAAACACGAAATTTGACTTTTCGAGGATGGAAACACCTTATTCTGTACCATCCAGTTATAAGAAAATTGAGATTAAATGATTAAAAAATTTAGCTTTTTAATAGGTGTTCTTATGTTCGGACTGCACCAGGGACAGCAGAAGAAAGAACAACTGCAGAAGCAGAATGCCGAACTTAAAAAACAAATTGCACAAATAAATACAGATTTAGCTAAAACAAGAAGCGAATCTAAACTTTCCATAGCGTACCTTACCAGCGTTAATCAAAAGTTAGTACTAAGAGAAAAGGTCTACAATAATACTCAAAAAGAAAAGAGGTTTATTGAAGATGATATCTATCTGAAACAACTTGAAATTAACCGCCAGAATAAGGAATTGGCAGTTCTGAGAAAGAACTATGCTGAAGTCTTGGTGAATGCTTATAAAAATAAAGGGGTACAGAATAAGGTAACCTTTATCCTTTCATCTAAAAACCTGGGAGAAGCCATCCGAAGAGTACAATACCTTAAGCAATATTCGGATTACCAGGATAAAAAAGCAGCTGAAATTACCGATGCTGCCAATCAGATCAAAAAAACTATTGCACAGCGACAAAACTCTGTAAAAGAAAAAGAAAACCTTCTGGTAAACCAACAGAAGGACTTAGCTACTATTAATGCAGAAAGAGCCCAAAAAGAGCAGTTGGTAGCTGAATTTAAAAAGAATGAATCAAAACTTACTGCTGAACTGAAACAGAAACAGGTTCAATCTAAAGCGCTTGAAGGACAGATCCGAGCCATCATTGCTGAAGAGATCAGAATTGCAAAAGCAGAAGAAGAAGCCAGAAGAAAAGCAGAAGCAGAAAAAATACGTTTAGCAAAACTTGCTGCAGAAAGAGAAAAAGCAAGAATTGAAGCTGAAGCTAAAGCAAGAGCTGAAGCTTTGGAAAGAGAAAGAAGAATAGCTGAAGCTGAAGCCAAAAAAGCAGCTGAGCTGGCAGCAAGAAGAGCAGAAGAAGAAAGAAAGCGAAATGAAGAGGCAGCAAGAGCAGAAGCCAGTGCCAGAGATGAAGCAAGAAAACTGGCAGCTAAAAAAGCATCAGACGAAGCAGCGGTTAAGGCAAAAGAAGCAGCTGATAAACTGGCAGCAGCAAGAGCAGCTGAATTAGCCCTGGCCAAGAGAAAAGAAGAAGACAAAAAAGCGGCAGAATCAAAAGCAATGACAAACTATGGAGTTACTACCTCCGCAGGAAGCAGTTTTGCTGAAAGCAGGGGAAGACTAGGATATCCTGCAGACAGAGCCGGCCAGATTACTCACCGTTTCGGAAGACAGCCACACCCGGTTTTCAAAAATATTACAGAAGAAAATAACGGTATTAAGATTTCCGTACCATCAGGCACCCGTGCAAAATCGGTATATCCGGGATCTGTATCTTCAGTGCTTGCAAACAATGACGGAACAAAAACCGTTATCATTAAACATGGAAGTTACTTTACCATTTATTCCAACTTAGGAGGAGTAAGTGTTTCCAAAGGACAACAGGTTTCTGCAGGAACACCGGTAGGAACTGTAGCTCAGGATTTTGATGGTGCCTATACCCTTGATTTCCAAGTATGGAACGGAAGTACACCAGTTGATCCACTAGGTTGGATTTCATATTAAAAAAAGTGTAACTTTGCAAAAATTTTAAGAGATGAATACACTAACAATACTTGCCATATCTTGGCAGCATATCCTTATCGTAGCGATCGTTTTAGTATTGCTTTTTGGAGGAAAGAAAATTCCGGAACTCATGAGAGGTGTTGGTTCAGGAATCAAAGAATTTAAAGATGCGGTAAAAGAAGAAGACAAACCAGGGTCTGAAAACAAATCGTCTTCAGCAAACAATAATTCTTCAAGCAACTAAAATTCCTTAGAATTAATGAAATTTACTGAGACTGCATGGAAAGTCTTCAATCAATCTATTGAAGACTATCACGTGTCTGATGACGTTAACACTCTAATTAATAACCCGTTCGAAAAAGATAGTTTGGAACGGATTTTGTATGCAAAGAACTGGATTGATACCGTTCAATGGCATCTGGAAGATATTATTAGAGATGAGAATATTGATCCGGCTGAAGCTCTTCAACTCAAGAGAACAATAGACGCCTCCAATCAGAAAAGAACTGATCTGGTAGAATATATTGACAGCTGGTTCCTTAATAAGTTTGAAAATATAACTCCTAAACCTGAAGCAAAGATAAATACGGAAACTCCCGCCTGGGCAGTAGACAGATTATCAATTCTTGCCTTAAAGGTTTATCATATGTCATTAGAAGCCAATAGAGAATCCGCTTCTGAAGAACACAGGAACAATTGCCAGGCTAAACTGGATGTTCTGCTTACTCAGAAAGAAGACCTATCTACTTCTATAGATCAGTTGCTTGCTGATATTGAAAACGGTAACGTTAAGATGAAGGTATACAAACAAATGAAAATGTATAACGATGAAAGTCTTAACCCAATCCTTTATCAAAAAGGGCAACAAAAATGAAAAGACTAGTTTTTTTTGGAGTATTACTAATATTAACATCTTCCTGCGCAACGGAAAAGCTTAACCTTTCTCCGCTGTCAAATAACTTTTATAGCGATACAAAAGGCTCCGATTCTGATAGGGGATCAAAGAAGAGTTTTAATATCAATATCAAGGAAAACGTAAACGCTTCTGAGATCTCAAATATCATCTCTACTTTCCCTAAGTTTAAAGACAGCGGGCTTAATGATGAAATCACAAGTTTGAAATACAGTCTTCAGAATTATTTATATGCTATTGATGCCAATAATTCTACAGGCAAAAGCAGAGCGTTGAAAAGCTTCGAAAAATCATACAAAAAAATTCAAAAGCAAAGACAAAGCCTTGAAAAAGATGATGATGAAGTTCTTAACAGATACTTGGTACGTTTAAAAACCAATATTTCTGTGATTGAAGATGCTTTACCAGGAAGTTAAAAACTAATTGAACTATCAATGATTAAAATTCAGGCGGAAGCCAATGTTCCTACAGAGCACGGCAATTTCCGAATGATTGCTTTCTCCGAAAATGAAAACGACTGGATGCCTCATATGGCCATCATCGCAGACAATACAGATTTTTCAAAACCTGTTAATGTACGTTTCCATTCAGAATGTATTACCGGAGAAGTTTTCCATTCAAAAAAATGTGAATGTGGCCAGCAATTGGATGCTGCCATGAAATACATCCATGAAAACGGAGGTATTATTATTTACCTTCGTCAGGAAGGCCGTAATATTGGTATCATTAATAAATTAAAAGCATATTCATTACAGGAAAAAGGACTTGACACCGTACAGGCCAATCTTGAACTTGGACTTCCTGCAGATGACAGAAACTTTGGAGTAGCCATTGAAATTCTTAACCTGCTGGATGTAAAAGATGTCAACCTTCTTACCAATAATCCTGAAAAGGTAAAATATGTGCAAGATAGCAATGTTCATCTCAACTCAAGGATACCATTACAAATTCCGGCCAACGAGATTAGTAAAGGCTATCTACAGACCAAAAAAGATTTCTTTGGCCATCTTCTCGATGACAATGATAAATAAATAAAATAATAGCTTCGGATTGAATTCTGAAGCTTTTTTATTATATAAAAACCCAAACTATTCCAAAATCAATAGACTATACGAAAAACGACTTATGTTAAAGGGACGAACTATCTTTATATAAACTCCCTTACATATTATTCCATAAAATCAAAAGCCCCGGAAGAGAACTCCCGGAGCTTTTTTAATTATAAAAAACTGAAAAGATATTTCTTAATTAGTGAGCGTTGATAGTTTGAACTTTAGACTCATCAATGTTATAATACTTAACTACAGCATTGTAATCACTGAAATCAACGCTAGTACTTGCTTTTGCTGTTTTTTTCGCTGGATCAGCTGGTACTAATACAATTCTGAACGTTTGATTGTTCAAATAATTGTCTACTTCTGCCTGAGACATGCTCGCAAGATTAAAGTTAGCATCATCAATTCTTACCTGAACTGTTTTATTATCAAAAACAAAATTATAATCGAATTTTCTCGGCGAAACAGAAGTCGATGCATCTACATATACTGTCTTCGGAATCTGTTGCCAAGCATTCCCTGCTCTTCTGTACACCAATACAACATCTGTTGTTTCAATACTGATATCAGCATTCAAAACATATTTATCAGTTGCAGTAAATGTACCTGTTAAGTCTTTCATGATGGGAAAAGTATCATTATCCTGACCTGGATTTACCACAACCGGATCGTCATTGCTATTATCACAACTATAGGTAAGAAATCCGACACCAGCTAATAATATAAATGGAAGAATTTTTTTCATTTCTGTAAATGTTTAGTTATTATTTATATTGCGTATTCAAATCATATACCAAAAATTTCAAAATCTTTGTTTTTGTCAATTTTTTTAATTGTATTTTTGTTCTTATTCAAAAAGTCATGAAGAAATTATTATATACTTCACTCTTTATTGCAGCTTTAATCAGCCCTGGGATTAATGCCCAGTACCAACCCAAAAATACTTCGAAAGAAGACATGAAAAAGGCTCAGCAGTGGGTTGAAAAAACGTATAAAAACCTTTCACAGGATGAAAAGCTGGGGCAGCTTTTTATAGTTGCACTTTATACCAATAAAGGAGAAGACTATATCAATCAGGTAAGAAATATCGTTACTAATGATAAAATCGGAGGTTTGATTCTAATGCAGGATGATGCTGCAAGAGAAATCAATCTTGTTAATGAATTCCAGCAGAAATCCAAAGTTCCTTTAATGATCGGAATGGATGCTGAATGGGGCTTATTCCAGAGAATTGCAACGGCACATAAATTCCCATGGGCAATGACTTTGGGAGCAATTCAGGATAAAAATTTAATCTATCAGATGTCTGCTAAAATTGCAGAAGACTGCCACAGAATGGGAGTCAACTGGGATTTTGCTCCGGTAGTGGATGTAAATACCAATCCGAACAACCCTATCATCGGTAACAGAAGTTTTGGTTCTGAGGTTGATAATGTTATCAGCTCTGCCCTATCCTATTCCAACGGACTTCAGGACAACAATATATTAGCTGCGATCAAACATTTCCCCGGTCACGGTGATACAAGCACAGATTCTCACCTTGACCTTCCGGTAGTTCCCCATAATATGGAAAGGCTTAACTCAACAGAACTGGCACCTTTCAAAGCTTTAATGAATAAAGGTATTGGCGGCGTTATGGTAGCACACTTATATGTTCCGAGCTTAGAATCAGGAAAAGGAATTCCCGCTTCTGTTTCTAAAAATATCATTACAGGGTTATTGAAAGATAAACTTGGTTATAAGGGATTAATTATTACAGATGCCTTAAATATGGGTGCTGTTGCCAATAAATACAAGCCTGGTGAACTGGACGCTATGGCATTTAAGGCAGGAAACGATATTATGCTTTTCTCTCAGGGAGTCTCCGAAGGAAAAAAGCTGATTCAGAAAGCTATTGACACTAAAGAAATCCCTCAATCCAGGGTAGAAGAAAGTGTAAAAAAGATCCTTTTAACAAAATACTTTCTGGGACTTACGCAATACTCTCCAAAAAATCCGGAGAATATCAATACTGACCTGAATAATGATTCTCATAAAACATTGGTTCAGAACCTTTATTCCAATGCATTAACCTTATTAAAGGATGAAAAAAAGTTACTTCCACTATCCGGAAAGCAGGTTTATTATGTTCCTTTAGAAGAAGCTCCTTACCAGACATTTGCTAATAGAATGGGTTCAAGCATTGTGATTAAAAAAGCAAGCGATATCAATACAATTCCGGCGGGATCTACAGTGATTGTTGGTTTTCACAAGGATAATTCAACAGCTTATAAACCATATAAAATATCTTCAGAATCTAAAAAGGTTCTTGCCGACCTTACTAAAAATCAAAACGTCATTCTTAATGTATTCGGAAGCGCTTATGCTTTGAAAGACATTGATCTTTCTAAAGTTTCAACAGTTCTGGTATCATACGAAAACAATGACGATTCTATGAATGCAACGGCAGATGCATTAAACGGAAAAACAAAAATCTGGGGCAGGCTTCCTGTATTGGTTAACGATCAGCTGAAGCCGGGAATGGGTATGGACCTGAATTCTGTTTCCCTGATGAATACAAAATAAACAACATCAAAACAACAATAATCTAATGAAAATAGGCATACTTTGCTATCCTACCTATGGTGGAAGCGGAATTGTAGCAACAGAACTGGGGATGTCCCTTGCCAATAAAGGATATGAAGTACACTTCATCAGCTCTGCCCTTCCTGCAAGATTAGACATTACCAATCCGAATATTTTTTTTCACAGAGTAAATGTTCAAACCTATCCGCTTTTCCAATATCAGCCTTATGATATTGCGTTGAGCTCTATGATCTACAGGGTTGTTAATCTTTATAAGCTGGACCTGCTACATGCTCATTATGCCATTCCTTATGCATATGCAGCATTTACCGCTAAGCAGATGTTACAGGAAGACAATAATGATATTCCTTTGGTAACGACTCTTCACGGGACAGATATTACCCTTGTAGGTCAGCATCCGAGTTATAAACATGCAGTGGAATTTTCTATCAATCGGTCAGATGCCATTACTTCGGTTTCTGAAAGCCTGAAAAAGGATACCCTTCAGTTCTTTAATATCAAAAAAGAAATCCAGGTGATTACCAACTTTATTGATAATTCTGAATTTGATGATTGTACGGAATGCCAGAGAACCCAGTTTGCCAATCCTGATGAAAAAATTCTGATCCATGTATCGAATCTTCGTCCTGTAAAACGTGTGGATGAGGTGTTGCAAATCTTTAAAAATGTTGAGAAAAAGGTAAAATCCAAGCTTATCATCATTGGTGAAGGTCCAGATATGGAAAAGATAAATCAGTTCCTTGAAGAAAACCCGGATCTTATTTCAAAAATCCGTCTTCTGGGGAAAGTAAATGACCTTTATAAGATCCTTCAGCTTTCTGATGTATTTTTACTTCCTTCGGAACAGGAAAGCTTTGGTCTGGCAGCATTGGAAGCAATGGCAGCTTATACTCCGGTTATCAGCTCAAATGCTGGCGGGATTCCTGAAGTAAATATTCAGGGAGAAACAGGATATTTAGCAGAAATTGGAAATGTAGAAGCTATGAGCAACTATACGATCAAGCTATTAAGCAATGAAGAACTTTTAGCCAAAATGAAAAAAAATGCGAAAGAACAGGCTATAAAATTCGATTTAAAAAATATTCTTCCTATATATGAGAAAATGTATAGAACAACTATAGAAAATTTTAAAAAAGAGTTGACAAAAGTATAATATTTCTATTATATTTATTGTCACACTATGACGGAAAAATTACTTCAATATCTTTGGAACTATAAGGTTTTCAAATATTTTGACTTCAAGGATATTGAAGGAAATCCCGTTGAGATCATACAATTCGGAAAATGGAACAAAGATGCCGGCCCGGATTTCCTAGATTCAAAAATCAAAATCAACGGTTTGGTTCTCGCCGGAAATATAGAACTGCACATCCGTTCTTCGGACTGGATTTTCCATAATCACTCCCAGGATCCGAATTACCAGAATATTATTCTTCACGTTGTTTTTCAGCATGACATTGAAATTAGCCAACTCTCGGATCAGAAAGTTCCCACTCTTGAACTTAAACATTATATTGACGAAAATATAATCTGGAAATATGAAAGATTAATTAATGGCAATCAGTTTATTGCCTGTGAGAGTATTTTTAGCAAAGATAAAATTCCGGTAAATTTTCATGAAGGAAATATTCTGAAAAAACTGGAAGAAAAATCTGCTGAATTTGAGCAAAGTTTAGTTCTTTATAAAAATAATTTTGAAACTGTTTTATTCCACAGTCTTTCTTATTCTTTCGGGCTAAAAGTGAATGCCTATATCTTCAGACAGATTGCAGAAAGTGTGGATTATGGTATTATCAACAAGATCCGTCAGAATCCTCTGCAACTTGAAGCACTGTTGTTCGGAATCTCAGGATGGCTTACTAGCCCTGAAGATGGACAAATGAAAATATGGAAACGGGAATTTGATTTTCTTAAAGCAAAATTTAAACTTTCGGATCTGATATTTCATCCTAAATTTTTAAGATTACGCCCACCAAATTTTCCGACAATACGTTTGTCTCAGCTGGCTGATCTCTACCGGCAACAAAATCTATTTTCAAAAATTATGGAAGCAGAGCATATTGATGAACTGTATAATATTTTTAAATCTGTAAAAGCTTCTGAATACTGGGATTGTCATTTTAATTTCGGAACAATTTCCAAAGTACAGCCTAAAACGTTAACAAAGGGTTTTATTGATCTCATTATTCTGAATACCATTCTTCCTTTAAAGTATGTTTATCATAAATACCACAGTGAAGAAATTGTAGATAAGATTATAGACCTTTATCAGAATATTCCTGCTGAAAAAAATTCTTTAATACAGAGCTGGAAAGATCTTGGAATATCTGTCACCAACGCCATGGAAAGCCAGAGTCTGATTTATCACTATAAAAATTCATGTGACGAAAAAAATTGCTTAACTTGCAGTATTGGATTTAAACTTTTAAAAGAATCTTGAAATGCTAAGTAATATCCGCCATAAAATGGAAAGAGAATGGTTTGGTGTACTGACGAGAACAGGTGCCAAGCTGGGAATTCCAGTTTCCAAATTAAGGATCTTCTTTATTTATTCTACTTTTGCTACAGCCGGTTTTTTCTTTCTGATCTATCTGGGTTTGGCATTCACTTTGTGGATTAAAGATATTTTTATCACAAGAAGACCAAGTGTCTTTGATTTATAATTATGGAATTTTTACCAATTACTTCTGCTGAAGATTATAGAATTCAGGAAATCTATACTTCTTATACCAATACCTTTCCTGTAGACGAGCAACGAGGTAAAGAACAGTTTCTGGATTTATTTTCCAATCCGAAAGTAAAATTTATGTCTATACTTCATGATTCCGAATCAATAGGCTACCTCATCTTATGGGAACTGAGCTCATTTGTTTTTGTAGAACATTTTGAAGTATTTGAGGCATTCAGAAGCAAGAAACTAGGATCCAATATCATGCAGCACCTATTGGAAAACTATCCGAGAATTATTCTGGAAATTGAACCTGAAGACCTGAATGATGATGCTAAAAGACGCTATTCTTTCTACCAAAGAAATAGCTTCAGTCTGATTGATACTACCCATATACAGCCAAGTTATGGAGAAGGAAAACAGTCTCTAAACTTATGGTTATTGGCCAATTATTCTCCTGAAAATGTAGAGGAGCTTAAAACTGAAATCTGTGATATTGTTTATCATTAAAATAAGTACGCCGGAATATTTTCCGGCGTTATTTTTTTATCGTGAGCGAAAGGTTATTTGAATAAAAGAGTTAACCACTGGCTAAAAAATTATCATTTAATTTACTTCGTATTCTAATTTTATAGTGATGCTTGCTTCTTTTTCTTTAGAAGAAGTATTGAATGTCCCGCCGTAGGAATAATCTTCGTTTGAGTTGGGAGCCGTGATCTGAATAACACCCATTGTTGCCTTTTTAAGATTCCCTAAGCTGCTACCGGAGTTTTCAGCAATTTTTTCAGCTCTTTCTTTAGCATCTTTTGTTGCACTGGCGATCATTTCCTGTTTTACCGTAGCCAGTTTTGTATAAAAATAGGAAGGAGAAGAAGAAGTAAATTCAATTCCACGGTTGATAATTTCAGTGATATTTCTTGATAAGTTTTCAATTTTACCTACTTCCTTACTTTCTATAGATACACTTTGAGTAAGATTATAACCGGAAAATTCCCCCTGCACATAGTTTCCATTGGAATCATTATAACTTCTGAACTGCTTCTGAATATCTACGGAAGAAAATACAATCTCGTTTTGTTTTATTCCTTTTGAAATCAGATAATCATTAATCACCTTTCTATCCAAAGCCAATTCATCATAAGCTGATTTCAGATCCGGATTATTCTTTGAAAAACTGCCGGACCAGGTAATCAGGTCAGACGTAAATTGCTTGGTTCCCAAGCCTGTTACAGAGATCGTATTTTCAGATTTATTTCTGTTTTTGATTGCATTTCCTAAAAAACCGAGGCCCAGAACAAATCCCAAAGCTCCTACCGCCACCGCAATAATATTCTTATTCATAAAATTCGTGATTTTGATTTGATTATGAGATTATTGCAGCAATTTTCATTCCAAAATTTTAAGATTTTCTTAACATTTAAGAAGCTTAATTTTATTTGTGCCTGTTATTTAATCTTTCAATAAAAACCGGGATAACTTCTTCCATTCTCAATAGGACACCTGACAGATTTCTGGCTTTCACATATGTTCTAACCTGAGGTTTTGCTGAAAATGAAAATTCAATGAATTCTGAAATTTTATCTGCCGGAATTCCAGCTTTTACAAAATAATCATCTTCTACCCTGCTTCTAACCCAGGTAATATGTTCCTGCAGGTCGTCATATCTGTATTGTCTTTTCTGCCTCCTTGCCTTCCCGCTTATCAGATCATAAACTCCCTGTACATTAAGATTTCCAAGCAGTATAGGTAAAAGAATACTTTTCACTTCAGCAGGCTTCTCCCTCATTTTCCCCACAGGTTCCGGAAGACCAACAGCCTGCTTTACCTGTTCTCCTTTATCCACCTTCGCTACAATTCTGGAATCCTGTTCCAGATCCCCGGATAACTTCTTTACAATTTTCACTTCTCCAACATCTTTGGGAATCTGAAAAAGAGTTATCAGCAATTGAGCGTTAACCCCATCTGCAAGAACCCGTCTGGAAACTCTCCTGAAATCTTGTTTTACAAACCTCAGTTCATCATTAGGATTGGCCTCAATGGCAAACATTCCCTGAGAGTTGGAGTATACTTTTTTATCCGTATTTATATTAACAATGGTTACAGCACTTAAACTTTCCCCATTTTCATCAATAATTCTTCCGGATACCGTCTGTTGGGAAAACAAGAGGCTGGTGCACAAAAGTATAAGGAAAAGAAATCCTTTTTCCCAGTATGTAATGATGATATTTGTGAAATTATAGTTCAATTGTACTTTTATCTTTTAAAAAACTTTTATTTATTGGGTATCAAGCTTATTTAATTTGCGGTATTCAGCAAAAGCTACCTGCAGTTCAAATTTCAGCACATCTTTATTAAAGTCTTTTCTGAATTTTTTGGAAAGATATCTCGTTTCTTCCGCATACAGTAAAAATGCATCAATCTGTTCATCTCCCATCCCATATTTCCTAAGGAAATCTAAATTTACTTCATTTTTAAGCCGTATCATAAAATCCTGAAATTCTATATAGTTTGCTTTTGTAATCTTCGGCTTTGTTGCTTTATTAAATAAATTAGCAATTTCACCAATAACTCCCAAAACATCTACCTGTCCTACCTTATAATCGGGACCTGTAAAGGTTTTAGAAATGGATTTGTCAGGTAAAGGCTCGTTTAAAGGTGTTCGCATATATTTTGACATATCCGATTTTAAAGACCTTAGCTTTTGGGACTCATTAAGACGCTTACTGTCTTTTTCAAGATTTCCTGTAGGTTTAAAAGCTATTTTTACTTCCGGAATCTGGATCTCAGCCTTTTGGAGGATCATCAGCACCGGCGTATTGAAATCTTCTTTCGAAATTTTTTTACCCGCACGGTAATATCCTTCTTTTACGGCTCTTATTTCGTCATTTTCACCGGCATCTATCATGAATTTCCCTGAAGCGTCACTTAATACAGAGGTATTTTTTGAAATATTGATGATTAGTACAGGATTAATATTGATATTACTGTTATCTGTAACAAGCCCTGATATCTTTTGCTGCGAGAATGCATAGCTGAAGAAAATCAGAGATAGAAAAAGAAGTAGTTTGAATTTCACGGATTATTTTTTATAGAGCAAAGCTAAAATTATTTTTACATTATAGCATAAGTTTAACCACCATTAACGCCTTTTAATATTTCTTTCTGCCTTTTGCTGCCGAAACTGTTAAATAGGCGGATTGAATTGTTAAATTTTCTTTTAAATTTTAGCTAACTTGCAGTCTCAATTCTCTTTTAGCAATGCAAAATTCTTATACAGTCATCAATGCTTCTGCCGGTTCCGGGAAAACATATGCCCTGGTTCAGCGGCTTCTGATGATCTGTCTTCGTTATCCTAATCAACAGCAATCGATCAGGAATATTCTTGCTCTAACCTTTACCAATAAGGCTGCCAACGAGATGAAAGAAAGAATTTTATCGTGGCTCGGAAATTTCTCAGCCAGTAATTATGCAGAGAATGCTGATCTTAAAAATATTCAGAAGACTTTTGAAGAGGAAGGATTAAAAATTACTATTGATGATCTGCATCAGCGGTCTAAAAGGTTATTAGATCATATTCTTCATAACTATTCTACTTTAAATATCGGAACGATTGACCGTTTTAACTCCAGGCTGGTAAGAAGCTTTTCTTATGAGTTAGGGCTGGCAAAAAATTTCAATCTGGAAATTGAAGCTGAACCATTCCTGATTGAAGCAGTGGATAAAATGCTGGATCAGATTGGTGAGAATGAAACCATCTCCAACTCTTTCATGGATTATGTGGATTACAGTCTCGAAAATAATGAAAGAATTAATCTTAACAAAAATCTTTATGACTCTGCAAAGGAGTTTGTAAAAGATATTCACTATGAACACCTGAAAAACAATGATCGTTTTGATGACACCAATTATGAAAACATCAAAAACGCACTTCGCAAGGAGATTGTTCTGAACAAAAAACAGGCTGCAGAACTTGCTGCCAACTCTATTGAATTATTCAAATCCAGGAATATTGAAATTGAAGATTTTGCCCAGGGAAAAAACGGAATAGGTGGGTTCTTTATCAAAGTAATTGATTTCTACCAACAGAAAAGAGCTGGTTTTCCTTTTCCTACTACACAGGAGGAGTCTGTCATCAACAATTACAGAAAAGGAGCTTCTTCAAAATCAAAACATAAAGAAGCCGAAATTTTTGAAATTCTGGATCAGCTGATTGAAAACAGAATGAAACTTATTCTTCTGTATATTGAAACCCAGAAAAAAGAAAAGGTTCTATCTGCCCTTCTTCCTTTGAAGGTAAATAAGGATATTCAGGATGAGCTGAAGAAAATTGAGGAAGAGAATGACCTTGTACTATTATCAAAATTTAATATTCTTATCAATGAGAATCTTAAAAATGAACCTTCTGCTTTTATTTATGAAAAGGTAGGGGCACAGTTTCAGCATTATTTCTTTGATGAATTTCAGGATACCTCCGAGCTGCAATGGCAGAACTTTGTTCCGCTGAGGGATCATAGTGTTTCCACAGAATATACTTCATTTACCCTTGTAGGAGACCCAAAACAGAGTATCTACAGGTTCCGTGGCGGGGAAAGTAAACTGATGCTGGATATCATTAACAAAAAAGAATTTTCTCCCAAGGAAGCAGATCTCCTTATTCTTAAGGACAACTGGAGAAGCGCCAGAAACATTGTGCAGTTCAACAATGAGCTGTACCAGTATCATTCTCTGGAATTGGAAGAGGAGCATAAAAATATCTTTGGCGCAGATGCTGAGCAGACACCTAAATCTAAAATTGAAGGACGTGTAAAAGTAAACCTGATCGAAAATCTTACCAATGAAGAGTTTTATGATGATACATCAGAGAGCATGAGGAAAGATATCCAGGAATGTCTGGATAATGGATTTAAGTTCTCAGATATTACCATCCTGTGCCGTGGAAATTTTGATATTTTCAGCTATTCCCAGAAGCTTGGAAATTTAAAGGTGAATTATCATGGCGAGGAAACCAATATTAAAACCATTTCTGATAAAGGTCTGACATTGGAACTTTCCAACACCTTAAAAGCGGTCATTGAGTTTTTAAGATGGGAAATTAACCCGAAGAACAAACCCTGTCTTATTATGATGATGTATTATCTGAATACTTTGGGGAAAATTCACATGGCAGATTTTACACTGGAAATGAAAGAGATTCTGGATATTGAAACCCACGAAGAAATTCTTCAGTTTATACAGGAGAAATATTCTCTACAGCTGAAACAGGATCATTTTCCACGATTCAACCTGTATAATTTTATAGAGTATTATATCAATGAATTTTCAGTAGAAAATAAGGAAACGGATTTCCTGATGAACTTTTTGGAAATGCTTTTCAATTTTACTCAAAATGCAGGTGCAAGTACCAAAGAATTTTTAAAATACTGGGATGAAGAGGCATCGTCCTACACTATTCAGGCTTCGGAAAATATTGATGCTATCCAGATCATGACTATCCACAAATCTAAAGGGCTGGAATTCCCTATTGTTTTTATTCCTATGATGAACAAGAACCGGGATAGTGAATTTACCAACTGGTTTGAGACAAATGAAAGTGATGCCTTAAAATCAGTCAACATTAATCAGTTCAGTAAGAATCTTGAAGTGTATGATGAGGAAATTCAAAAATTCAATAAGAAAAATTCATATAAAAATCTTATTGACAGGCTGTGTTTACAGTATGTAGCAACAACAAGGCCTGTTGAGCAGTTATTTTTTTATCTTCAGAAAGCTAATAAAACTTCGAATAATCTTGAGCTTTTAGAATTTATTCAGACTAAAAACACTGAAAATGCAGATTCATTTGATCTGTATGAGGTGAAGCCTGATATGCTAAAAAAACATTCAAAAACGAAGACCTCTTCTTTTAAAACGCAGAATATTCAGAATCTGAAAAACGTTAATGAAAAGAGTACTTCCATCAAAATCGCCACTCCATCTAAGAACTATCAGGTTCGAAACGAAAAAGTAAGAATCGGGCTTTTTGTGCATGAGCTTTTGTCTAAGATCAATACTGAAAAAGATATTAACAAAGTATTGGAAGGCTATGCCCTGGAAGGTCAGATTACCCTGGAAGAAAAGAATGAAATACAAATCACTCTACAGGAGATTGTCAAAACATATTCGGAATTCTTTGATGAAAAGTGGGAAGTTATCAATGAAAAGGATATTATGATCTCTGAAAATGGGGAAAGTTATATCTCAAGACCTGACCGTATTCTAAAAAGTGAAGAAGGCTATATTATTGTAGATTTTAAAACCGGTGAGCAGAAAGATAAGGATGAAGAACAGGTACAGGGCTACAAAAATATTCTTGAAAGACTGGGCAAAAAAGTTCTGAAAACGCAGATCATTTATCTGTAAGTTTTCTTAGATAGAATCTTCAATAGTGTTTGCCCAAAAATATAGCATCTACAACAAATTAAGGTCCTACTTCTTAACCAAAATATAATACTTGGAAGAGCACCTGAGACAATAGATTAAATTGTATCTTCAACACATAAAAAAGCGACTGGAAAAACATAAAATCATCTTATGCTTAAAAACTAACACAAGTATTAATGATATAGCCATGAAAATTTATTTTATCTCATTTCTTATAAGCATCATTATGATCGCGCTATCCGGAATTGTCATATTTAATATTCTTGATTATACTGATCCTTCCATAACCAGGGAAGGTTTCAGATATATGCCTACGGAAAATCTGGTAAAGTCCTTATTTTTAAGTTTTATTATAGGAGCTATCACTTTTATTACTGCTGTCAGAATACAAAGACTAAAGCAGAATAAATAACACCCGGATTAAAACAGTGTAAGGCCACTAAAATGGTATCGTTAACGCTAATATTTCCGATTAGCTTCAGTGCTTTCATTATTTACCATCAATAGCAGCCATAGTCAGCTAAAAATAAAAAAAACCGCTATTGCAGGGAATAACGGTTTTTATATTGTTAAAAAACTTTTAAGTTTTTAAGCAGTTGTATTGGGAGTAAATACTCTCTGTGATAATTCCTGGTCAAAAAGGTATAATGCAGATGGGTTATCGCACACCATTTTGATTTTTGTTACATACTGAGAAGCGCTAGCTTCCTCTTCTACCTGTTCGTTGATGAACCACTGCAGGAACGATGTTGTCGCAAAATCTCCCTCTTCATTGGCATTCTTTACAATATTGAAAATACTTTTAGTTACAATTTTCTCATGTGCCAATGCTTTTTCAAAAATATCTGTTGCATTTTCGAACTCATGCGGCGGTTTTGGAATTTCTCCAATAATAATTTCTCCGCCTACGTCATTCAGATAATCAAACATTTTATCTGCGTGCATTAATTCTTCTTTGCTCTGTACTCTGAAGTAGTTAGCAATTCCATCTAAGTCTTTTCCTGAAAACCATGCAGACATTGAAAGATAATATTGAGCGGCATATTGTTCGTGGGCAATCTGTTCATTAATTAATTTTGCAATTTTTTCGCTAACCATAAGTATTAAATTTGTATTCAAAAATAGGGAATAAAAGCCCGAAATCAAAAGTTTTACGGAAAATTAATACGAAAAGGATGGAAAAAAGTCCATCCTTTACACAGTAAAAAATCAAAATTATAAATTGCTATTTTGCTTCAGGAGCAGCTGTATTCATAGGCTTTTTCATCATTCTTCTTTCTTTCATTGCCATTCTTTTCTGTTCCATTTTAGTTTTTCTGTCAGCCTGCCATTTATCATACTGCTCAGGAGTAAGAATTTTCTTCATATCAGCGTCCATTTGTGCTCTTTTAGCTTTCATTTCCTCCATTTTGGCCTGTCTTACTTCTTTATTCTTTTCAAATTCGGCTTTCATTTCGGCTTTTCTTGTTTCATGTAGCGCCTTTATTTGTGCTACCTGTGAAGCATTAAGATTAAGATCTTTCTGCATCTCTGCAAGATGCTCCTGCTCTTTTTGCTGCATTTTTTGTTGCATTTCTGCTCTTTTTGCCGCCCTGTCCTGTGGAGTTGTCTGTTGTGCCATTGCAAAACTTCCTATTCCGATAAATGCTATTGCTAAAACTAATTTTTTCATCTTTTTAAAATTTAATTATTGTTATTATACCTTTTTGATTCGGTATTAAACTATAGGTTAAATTAACACATTCATAAATAATGTTAATTTTTAACAAAAATAATTCAAACAGAACAACAAAAAAAGGACAGATTATAAAAACCTGCCCTTCACACCACTTAAATATAATATATGAAAATTAATTCCTTACCAGGCTTCCTCTAAAGCCTCCACTATTACCACGCCCTGGTGAAGAATTTTCAGATCTTTGTTGTCTGAAACCACCACTGTTTCCTCTGAATCCGCCATTATTTTCTCTTGATGGAGCAGCTTCGCGTCTCACTTCATTATTACCTCCTCTAAATCCGCCATTATTATTCCTGAAACCGCTGTTATCTGAGTTGCCTCTAAAGCTGCCGTTATCACTTCCTCCTCTGAAACCGCCGGAATTATTATTTCTAAAACCTCCATTATCGGAATTTCTTCTAAAACCGCTGTTATCCGAGTTACCTCTAAAACTGCCGTTATCACTTCCTCCTCTGAATCCGCCGGAATTATTATTTCTAAAGCCTCCATTATCGGAATTTCCTCTAAAACCGCCAGAGCTATTGCTTCTAAAACCATTATCTGGTCTGTTGCTGCCTCTTATTACTTCAAAGGTAGGATTATCCATTCTTCTTATCCTTGAGCGGTCTACCCTGTAAATATTAATGTTTACATTTCTATATCTTGGCATCACAGCATATCTTGGAGCATAGTATGATCTTCTGTAATTCTGGAAATATACGATAGGACTTGCCCCTCTGTAATAATTATTTTGGAAAACCACGAAAATTCTTGGTCCCATAATTCTTTCCAAAGCATAGAATCTATCATAATACCATCTGTCCGGATTATATCTGTAGAAATTATCCCAAGCCGCAAAACTTGCATACAGGTTATTAAGCCTGATAATCTGATCTACCTGCCAACGGCTTAATCTGTTCTGTATAAAGAATCCGTTCCAGTCGATATTGATAATACTGTTTCTGTAATCGTTATAATAACTTTGGTAATAATCTACCGGATAATAATCCTGAGGATAGTTATAATAATAATCATCAGGGAAATAGTTTCTGTCATCTTCGTCGCTGTAATAGCCTGCTCCATTCTGATAATAACCATCATCATCCCAACCATTATTCGGATACTGCTGAGCAGACGTCAGAACGCCGAGCCCAAAAGCTAATCCCAAAAATATTTTTTTCATCTCTATAGTCGTTAATTGGTTAATATATAGCAGAATATCTTAATTCTATCTTTTTGATATAAATACAAAAAAGAAGTTAAATCCTCAGATCAAACTTCTTTTAAAATATTATTAACTTACTGAAAATCAGGTGTTAAATTTACGATCTACCACTATCTTTTATCCAATGAGCAATTTTTTGATTGAACACTTTCTGGTTTTTAAGATCTTCCAGACCTATATGCATTCTATAGCGCCAATAATGGGGAAAAACAGCTGGATTATTAATTCTTTCATTATCCATTTTAGGATTGGTAAGAGCTATATCTGTAGCCAGGAATTCCTGAATAGGGAAAATAGCCAGCATAGATTCATTATATAAATGCTGTTTCATAATGATCTCTGCCAGGCCAGGAGTCAGTTCCGATGGAGCTTTTCCATACTGAACCAACTGTTGATTAAAATATCTCTGGGTTAAAGCAGGATCTTCTTTCCACCACTGTCTCAAGGTTGAACTGTCGTGAGACGAGGCAGTAACAACATTCATATAACTGGCATATCTCGGATCATAAAATGGTATATTCTCTGCAGGCATACGCTGAACTTTTAAAGCAATAATCGCCAGCTCATCCATTACAACCGGTACACAGGCGGGAACCATACCCAGATCCTCTCCACAGATCAGCATTTTCGTAGCATTCAGGATCACAGGCAGCTTTTCCATTGCTTTTTCATACCAAAGGCGATCCTGTCTTCTAAAGAAATAATCGTGATAGAGGTCATAAATACTTTTCTGTTCAGGTTCCGGAAGGTACTGATAAGATTCTGTATTATAAACATTGAACCTTGGATGATAAACTGTTTGTCCGTTTCTTTCTTCAGGTAAAAACAAAACATTGGCACACAGGGATACCAACTTTTCCTCAAGCGGGCCATGGGGATTTTTCTTAAAGAAGTCTACCAGCTTTCTCTGGGTATCAAATTCTTTTTTAAAAGAATAAGTTCCGTCTTCGTTGCGGTCCATAAATACAAGAGCCTTTCCACTATCTGCAGCAAAATATTTCCATAAAATTTCATTGTTGATAAACGGTTTGCAATATCTGTCAAATGTAAACGGAATCTGCCAAGCTTTAAATTCATCCGGAACAATGGGAACAGCAGGATAAAAATATCCTAAAATACCTTGTACAGCAGTGATTGGCATTCTCCATATTCTAAAGAAACCTAAAATATGATCAATCCTCATAGCATCAAAATACTGTTCTAATGCTTTGAATCTGTTCTTCCACCATCTGTAATCATCTGCCTTCATGGCTTCCCAGTTATAAGTAGGGAATTCCCAGTTTTGCCCAAGTTCTGTAAACTGATCCGGTGGTGCGCCAGCCTGGAAATCCATACCGAAAAGTTCAGGTTCAGTCCAGGCTTCTACAGAGTATCTGTAAATCCCGATAGGCAGGTCACCTTTTAAAGAAACACCAAGATTATGGGTATAGTCTACAGCATCTTTCAACTGAACATGAAGCTGGTACTGTACCCACGCATGAAGCATTGAAAGATCATAGTCCTTACTTTTCGTTGTAAAAAACTGAGCAATCTTACCTGCAATATATTTTTTATGAGTTTTCCACTCATTGAAGTTCGGAGTTTTATATTTATCCCTTAAAACACAGAATGCTGAATAAGGAACCAGCCAATATTCATTATCTTTAATGAATTTTTTGAAATTTCTGTCCTTATAGATTTTATCTTTTTCTGCATGGAAAACAGCCTTCAGATACTTCCATTTGCTCTCGATCATTTTTTCATAATCAATAAGCTCAAGCGCATTTAAAGCTTCTTTATCAGCCTCGTACTCTTTAACTAACTCTTTCGGTAAAGAAAAATCAAGTTTTTCTAATGAAATATATTGAGGATGTAAAGCATATACAGATACTGCGGCATATGGGTAAGAATCCGTCCATGAATAATTTGCCGTGGTATCATTAATAGGAAGAATCTGGATAATTCCAAGGTTCGTTTCTTTTGTCCAGTCTGCCAGTTTTTTAAGGTCTGAAAATTCTCCTACTCCAAAACCTTCTTCACTTCTTAAAGAAAATACAGGAACGGCAACTCCGGCATCATGATACATCTGATATCCTTTGAACCTGAAATAATGGTTGGAAACAATTTGTAAAACATCCGGCAAGGGATTCGCAACTGTTGATCTGTTTTCTCCTGTTTCTACATCTATTACCCTATTCTGTTTAATATCGTAAATACAGTATTTGAATTCAATAATTTCATTTTCAGGGATTTCAACAGACGCTTCCCAAAGACCAAAATCTGTCTGGTACAAAGGAACTACCCTGTTATAATCCCAGTGTCCTAAAGATGCAGTACTGCCGAACAATACAATTCTCCAATCCTTATTATAAATAGGAGCCTCAAGTCTGAATAAATGAGTATGTTTCTTTAAAATGGTTGATTTCTCAGGGGTAAAGTCGTGTAATTTATTGTATAGAATTTTATTGTTTAGATAATTTTCAGGAAAGTTTTTGTTATTCCATTCATCAAAAATGATAAATTCCTTATAGTTATGCGGAAAATTAAGATGATGCTGAACAAACTCGTCTCTTAAAACGCTTCCTTTTTCATTCACAACCCTGTACTGATAAGAAATGGATCTGGAAAAATAATCCACTTCACATTTCCACAAACCATTCTCTGCACAAAACATCGTATGGATATGAGCCGCTGTACCTTCTTCACGAATAACCAACTGCAGATTTTCTCCGGCTTTTACAATATATCCTACATTAAAGTATAGCTTCATCTATATTTTTTTATAAAAGTACATTTTAATATCGAAAAATAAAACTTGTTGAATATCAAATAATCATTAAAAAACCTCTCCAATCAGATTGAAAAGGCTTTTATGATAACTCTAATTTTATAGATCACTTTTTAGCCAGTTATTCTGTAATAAGAATTTTCTTGTTCAATAGTACTTTTCCTGATTCATCCGTAATATTTATAATATATGCTCCGTTAATCAGTCCTTTCAGGTACATCTTCTGATCCAGTGATCCATCTCTAACAGATAATCCCTCACTCATTACATTTTTACCGGACATATCAAAAACATTAAGTTTGATATTTCCCTTTACATTCTTATTATTGACGTGAACATTTACAAACTGTTCATTAACTCTTGTAGGATAAATGTCCAGATCAGCCAATGCTTTATTATTGATAGAGGCTCTATCATTCACAAAGTATTTACTGGCCAAATCATAAATATGAAGGTTTTGTTCTCCAGGAAGTTGTTTTGCCTGCAAAGTAGCAAGATCCACTTCGTATAAAGGGGCTCCTTTAGCACTTGCAATCGTCACTTTTCCTTGAGCGTTTACAGCAGAGCCATTCACAGAATAGTTATCTGGAATTCCTGCAATTTTACCCACAAATTTTGCCTTTAACTCTTTAGATGATACTTTAAAAACATTTCCGGAAGCTGCAAAAATATAAAAGTTATTATCTGAATCTGCTACCATGTCTCCACCAAATCCCGTTTCCATTGTAGTAAAAGAGTTCTTACCATTGGAAGCATCATCTTTTACTATTCCTAAATCAGAAACCACATACTGTCCTCCTTTTTTACTGATCTGTAAAAGCTGAGTACCTGAGTTATTCATGGCATAGATATTTCCATCGTACCCCGCAGTCATTCTTGTAATATGAGAATTAATATCGCAAGAAGTTGCTCTCACAATATTATTTTCTACCAAAGTAATTTCCTTGGTCTGAGGATTTAAAACATAAATGTTTGAAGAAAACATAGGCATATACACCAGATTATTATTTGATGAATCATATGCCAATGCCGCCATAGTAACAGCCTGAGAATTATTAAAAGAATTTTTATCCTCAGTAACCAATCCTCTTCTGGCCTGCGAAATAACTTTCGAAGATGAATCAGCAGTAAAAATCTTTTCACCGGAAGTACCAGTCATTGCATCTATTACACGGAAATCATTAAAATTAATAGACTGAGTATCCTTTCCTGTAATTGCATAAAAATCCTGTTGAGCCTGTGCATTCACACCTAGCAACATTAAAAATAGAGGGAATAAATGTTTTTTCATAGAATGTATATTTTAGATTCACAATCACTAAGTTACATAATTTACCTGTTAAAAAACAAAAAAATAACATGATTTCGACAAACTTATTAATAAAAGTATATAAATAATGAAATATCCTAAAGTACAATAATACCTCTATTCATTTCTCAGGAGCTGTCTCCCGCTATCCACTCATACTCCTCACACCCATGCTTACCGTGCCTGATCCTGCTCCTTCTCCAGTTCATGTTGCGGGGTAACCGCTCCTATCGGGGCTAGGAAAAATGCATGATAAATAATAAGCAATCTATAATTGCTGATATTCAGAAGTAAGAATCAGAGATAGTGATATACAGGCTAAATGAACCTGGTAAAGAGTTTAGTTTGGGTATTGGGTATTATACTCTTGGGTATGGCACAAAAAAAATCCTTTATCACAATGATAAAGGATTTTAAAAATAAAATAAAAACTGGCGGCGGCCTACTCTCCCGCGTTAGCAGTACCATCGGCGCTGGTGGGCTTAACTTCTGTGTTCGGAATGGGAACAGGTGAGCCCCACCGCTAAAACCACCCTAAAGAAGGTATATATTGTAAAATGTCGGTTGTATTATGTACAAGGTATTTATATCATACTTATTACATTCTATATTTTACAAGTTTTAAGCGATAAAAACTTTCACAAAGACAAAACCTTTACTGCGCATAAAGTACTTGTCATATTTATTATATTATAATTTTAGATTTAGCAACCATAGGCTATAAATCTAC